>NZ_JAACGC010000059.1:0-27507 GCF_029237385.1 Aeromonas sp. 1HA1 | reverse complement strand
TTATTGCTAAGAAATCGTCTTGGTCACTTCACCAGACATTGAAAATCAACAAAATTGTTTGATGTTCGATGCTGTGAGTGCCCACACAGATTGCTTGATTCAAATTGTTAAAGAGCGACGCAACAGTGTGTTGCTGCGGGAGTGGAATTCTACTCAACCGCCTTCTCGAGTCAAGCCTTATTTTCAAGGGCTTTTCGAGGCACCGACTGGCTTAACTGCGTTGCCGCTTGCCCTGTCGATGTGGCGCATTATAGGGATCTGGATCACGCTTGCAAGGGCCTTTTCGAATTAAATTCGAATTATTAGCTCAACAGCTCACCAATCCACCAGAAAGACCGTTTATCCCGCAAAAAAACACTCATTTTACAACATCGACCTGTCTTCAGTGGTGCCTTGCCGGCTACAGATCAAGGTTGTGGTGATTTGGCGTCACCACATCCATATGCATGGTGATCGAGGTCACGCCTTCGGGTAACATAGCGCCCCTTTGCGATTCACACACTCTTGGGCTTTGGAGAGTTTAATGCCTTTTGCACTTGGCCAGCGTTGGATTAGTGATACAGAGACGGATCTGGGGTTGGGGACTGTCGTTGCTGTTGAAGGACGCATGGTTACCCTGTTGTTTCCGGCTACCGGTGAAAACCGCATGTATGCCAAAGAAGAGGCGCCGGTCACCCGGGTCAGCTTCAATGTGGGCGATCAGATAGCCAGTCACGAAGACTGGACCATGACGGTCGAAGAAGTGCAGGAGAAAAACGGCCTGCTTATATATGTAGGTGTTCGCACCGACAATGATGAGCCCGTTGCCCTCAAGGAAGTGTTTCTCAACAACTTTATCAAGTTCAACAAGCCGCAGGATCGCCTGTTCGCCGGTCAGATTGACCGTATGTCCCGCTTTACCCTGCGCTACGAGGCGTTGATCAACCAGCACCAGCGTCGTCGCAACCCGACTCGCGGTCTGGCCGGTGGCCGGGTCAGCCTGATCCCGCACCAGCTCTATATCGCCCATGAAGTGGGGCACCGCTACGCCCCGCGCGTATTGCTGGCGGACGAAGTAGGTCTGGGCAAGACCATCGAAGCGGGCATGATCATTCATCAGCAGCTGCTCTCCGGCCGCGCTCATAGGGTGCTGATCCTGCTGCCCGAAACCTTGCAACACCAGTGGCTGGTCGAGATGCTGCGCCGCTTCAACCTGCACTTCTCCCTGTTTGATGAGGAGCGCTGCATTGAGGCGTTCGCCGATGCGGAGAACCCCTTCGAGACCGAACAACTGGTGATCTGCAGCCTCGACTTCCTGCGCAAGAAGCGTCGTCGCTTCGAGCAGGTGCTGGAAGCCGAGTGGGATCTGCTGGTTGTTGACGAAGCGCACCATCTGGAGTGGAGCATCGATGCCCCCAGCCGCGCCTACGAAATGGTGGAAGCGCTGGCAGAACAGGTGCCGGGTGTGCTGCTGCTGACCGCCACCCCGGATCAGCTGGGGCACCAGAGCCACTTCGCCCGTCTGCGCCTGCTCGATCCCGAGCGTTTCTACGACTACGAGGCCTTCCTCGCCGAGGAGCAGGCTTATGGTCAGGTCGCCAGCGCAGCGCAAGAGCTGCTGGATGGCGAGACCCTGAGCGATGAAGCCAGGCAGATCCTCGCCAACCAGCTGGAAGGGCTGGATCTGAGCGATACCGCCGCCCGTCAGCAGGCGGTCGCCAAGCTGCTGGATCAGCATGGCACCGGCCGAGTGCTGTTTCGCAACAGCCGCGCCAATATTCAGGGCTTCCCTGAGCGCCACCTCAATGTCTACCCCATGCCGCTGCCCGAGCAGTACAAGACTGCCATTAAGGTGATGGGCATGATGGGTGGCAATGGTGGCGATCTGCAGACCCGTGCCCTGCGCTACCTCTACCCCGAGAAGATCTTCCAGCAGTTCGAAGGCGACAACGCCACCTGGACTCAGTTCGACCCGCGCGTCGAGTGGTTGCTGGGGCTGCTGCTCTCGGCCCGCCAACAGAAGGTGCTGGTGATCTGCTCCGAAGCGGCCACCGCCATCGAGCTGGAAGAGGCGCTGCGCACCCGTGAAGGGATCCGCGGCACCGTGTTCCATGAAGGGATGTCGATCCTCGAGCGGGACAAGGCCTCCGCCTATTTCGCGCAAGAGGATGGTGGCGCACAGGTGCTGCTCTGCTCCGAGATCGGGTCAGAAGGTCGCAACTTCCAGTTTGCCAGCCATCTGGTGCTGTTCGATCTGCCGCTCAACCCGGATCTGCTGGAACAGCGTATCGGTCGACTGGATCGTATCGGTCAGCAGAATACCGTCGAGCTCCATGTTCCCTATCTGGAAGGAACCGCCCAGCGCGCCCTGCAGCTCTGGTATCACGATGGGCTGGATGCGTTCGAGCAGACCTGCCCGACGGCCCGCCCGGTATTCGAAGCGGTGCGTGACGAGCTGTTCGAGCTGCTGGCCGCCAACACTGGCGATCAGGCGACTCTCGACGCCCTGCTGGTCAAGACCCGCGAGCTGCACGAGCCGCTCAAGGCCCGGCTGGAACAGGGCCGCGATCGCCTGCTTGAGATCCACTCCAGCGGGGGCGCTGCCGCCCAGCAGCTGGTCGACAAGCTGGCTGCCGAAGATGACGACACCGGCATGATCTCCTTCGCCCTCAAGATGTTCGACGAGATCGGCGTCAATCAGGATGACCGTGGCGAGAACGCGATGGTGCTGACCCCCGGGGATCACATGCTGGTCTCCAGCTTCCCGGGCCTGCCGCAAGACGGCATGACCATCACTTTTGATCGTAATACCGCCCTGTCGCGGGATGACATGGCGCTGCTCTCCTGGGATCACCCCATGATGCGCGGCGGTATCGACCTGATCCTGGGCTCCGAGATCGGTGCTACCTCGGTCGCACTGCTCAAGAACAAGGCACTACCCATCGGCTCCATCCTGCTTGAGCTGATCTTCGTTGCCGAGTCTGCAGCCCATCCCCAGCTCTACCGCTTCATGCCGCCGACCCCGATCCGTCTGCTGATGGACAAGAACGGCCAGAATCTGGGTGAGAAAGTGGCGTTTGATGCCTTTAACCGCCAGCTGACCCCGGTCAACCGCCACCTTGGCAGCAAGCTGGTCACCGCATCCCAACCGGTGATCCACGGTCTGATTGGCAAGGGCCAGGCCATTGCCGAAGAGCTGAAAGCCGGGATTGTCGACAAGGCCCGTGCCCAGATGGCGCAAACCCTGCAGCAGGATCTGGATCGTCTGGAAGCGCTCAAGGCAGTCAACCCGAACGTGCGCGACAGCGAACTGGATTATCTACGCAATCTGCAGGCAGAATTGCACCACCTGATCGATCAGACCCAACTCAAGCTGGATGCAATCCGCTTTATCGTGGTCACCCATAACTGACAAGGTACCGACCGACAGCGGCCAGACCCAGCTCAAGCTGGATATCCAATGCCGCTTTATCGTGGTTACCCATAACTGATGGGGGCTTGCCCCCACCGTCTGATGCGAGACATTTATGTTTGAATACTCACCGCCTCTGGAACCCTGGCTCGATGTCCTGTTCAAGGACAAGGACATCATGGTGGTCAACAAGCCCACTGGCCTGCTGAGCGTCCCCGGGCGCGGCCCCGAGAATGAAGACAGCGTCCTGCATCGGGTGAAGCAGCAACACCCCAAGGCGGCGGCTGCCCATCGCCTCGACATGTCCACCACTGGCGTCATTGTCATTCCTCTCAACCCCAATTCTCATCGGGAGCTGAGCCGACAATTTCGCGAGCGGGAGACCGAGAAGCACTACCTCGCCTGGGTGTGGGGTGAGCCGGAAGCAGAATCGGGTCAGGTAGATCTGCCACTCTGCGTCGATTGGCCCAACCGCCCGAAACAGAAGGTGGACCACGAGGAGGGGCGCCACGCCCTGACCCTGTGGGAAAAGCTGAAGGTGGAGAACGGCAACAGCCTGATCAAGCTGACCCCCATCACCGGTCGCTCCCACCAGTTACGCGTCCATATGCTGGAGCTGGGACACCCGATTCTGGGTGACAACCTCTATGCCCATCCGGATGCGCTGGCGGCAGCCCCCCATCTCTACCTGCATGCGACCATGCTGACCATCAGCCACCCCCGCAGTGGGGAGCGTATGACCTTTGAAGCTCCCGCACCTTTTCCGCTATAGGCCAGAACGTGAACATAAAAAAAGCCCCCATCAACTGATGGGGGCTTTTTCATTAGGATCAGACGCGAATATCGATTTTACTTCCCAGTGTGGAGCTGGCCGATGTCGCTGCGGTCGGGGCTGATTGAGCAGCCGTCTGGAGCAGTTTCAATGCGGCTTCACCATCCTGGGTTTGCTGTTTCTTGGCCAGACTGGCTGTCAGCAAAGCAGAACCAAATGACGTTGATGCAGAACTAGATATATCCATGGTGTACCTCCTGCCCTAAGACTATCGGCCCTCTTGTGCCATTAATGAGCCATTTTGGCTAAATTAAATACGTCTTGTTGGGTTGACGTCGCTCCAGCCATTGCTCTTCCATCTCCAGCAAAGTCTGATAGACCTTCTCTGCCTGTTCAGGACGACTGAACAGATATCCCTGACCATAGAGGTGAATGTCGGTGAGGGTGCGCAGCACATCGAGCTGGGCCTGGGTTTCTATCCCCTCACACACAAGGCTTTTGCCCAGCATGGAGCCCATGCGGCAGATATTGGCGACCAGCTCCGAGGCCTCTATTGAGGTATCGATCCCCTGAATGAAAGAGCGATCGATCTTTACCTTGCTGACGGGCAGTTTCTGCAAATAACTGAGGGAGGAGTAGCCGGTCCCGAAGTCATCCAGCGCCAGCTGTACACCCTGCTGATTGAGATCCTGCATCAGCTGCAAGGAGTTTTTCACCTCGCGCATTGTTGTGTCTTCGGTCACTTCCAAGACCAGGCTGGCGGCCGGGATATGATGATCCATCAAGGCCTTGGCCACCAGCTTCAACAAGTTGCGCTGGTACATGCCAGGTGAGATGTTCACGCACATCTGCAAATCGACCAACCCGAGCTGCTGCCACTGATAGAGCTGCTCACAGGCGGTATTCAGCACCCAGCTACCCAGTTTCTCGGCAAGCTGGAACTCTTCCGCCACCTGGATCACCTCATTGGGCGGAATGAAGCCCAATTCAGGGTGGCGCCAGCGCAGCAGAGCTTCGACCGCCTCGCAGCGACCACTTTCGAGATTGACGATGGGCTGGTAATAAAGCTCAAGTGCGTTGTGCTCCAACGCCATTATCATGTCGCTTGCCAGATGCTTGCGTCGCGCCGTCTCATTGAGCAGCGAATTGTCATAAATGACATAAGGGACATGGGCCTTGCGACTGTGAAACAGCGCCAGCTCGGCCCGGCTGAGCAACTCCTGCGTCAGTTTGCTGTCCATCGGGAAGAAGGCAATACCGATCCCGACTTCCAGCCGGAATGGGTAATTGTCGATGATAATGTCCTGCTTGAGTGCATGGAGCAAGCGGGAGACCAGCTCCCTCACCTGTCGCAGGTCGCTGCTCTCGCGCTGGATCATGGCGAATTGGTCCCCACCCAGACGTGCCACCCACTCCCCGTTTTCACAGAGGCTGCGGGTCCGCTTTGCCAGCTCCCGTAGCAGGAAGTCACCTGTGTTGTAGCCAAATTTGCTGTTGATATCACGAAAATCGTTGATATCCACCAGCACCAGGCCAAATGGTGTCTCCTTGGCTGCATACGACTCCATCCTCTCCAGCAACGCCAGCCGGTTGGCCAATCCGGTCAGGGGATCAACCCGTGCCATACGGAAGTGCCGGCGAGCCTCGCGGATCAGCAGGCCACTGAGCAGCATCACCGACAGCACGAGGCCGGACACCATGAACAGCAAGGCATTGCGCAACTGGCCGAAACGCTTGTCATTGCCCGAATAGACGTTGATGTTCTTCTGCATGACAGACTCAAGAGAGTAAGAGAGAGGTTCCTGCAGGGGGGCCAGCCGCATCATGATCTGCTGATAGTCCGGCGAGCCCGATTTCAGGTGAGTGATGTTGGACTCCATCTCGCGGATATTGCTTTCGATCAGCTGCACCAACCGCAGTGTCTTCTGCTTGTCCTTCATGCTCTGGCGCAGTTGGCCACTGAGCAGGATAGGTGTACGACTCCAGAGGATGTCGTAACGCAGCATCAGGGTGTCATGATCTATGCCGCCATAATGGTAGATCTCGACGGAGTTGAGGAAACGCCCCAACTCCAACTGCAACTGCATTAGGGCCCAGGAGACATCATAGGTATATTTCTCCATCACCCGTGTTGCATTCTGTATCTGTGCGAGGCAATACAGGGTGCTTCCCGTGAACAACAGGATGGATAGATAAAGCACCGCAAGTAACGGCCACGCCTTGGTCTTTGCTTTCACCCGCACTCCCGCAAACCATTATATCAATGCTGGATATCAACCGAACTCAGTTGCCAGATCATCATGTCGGTAAATTCTGACCGTTTCAGCTCAGGATACTGATCCAGCGGTAGGATAAACCAAAGCGGCCCCTTATTCCGCACCCGCATGGTCACCCCGTCATCCTGCCAAGCCAGGATGGGATCATATTGTTTGACCTTGTCCCAGTTGATCTTAATCTGAAAACTGTTCAAGGCGGTCAGGGTTACGGCCTTGCCATCCGCCCCGACGGCAGCAAGCACATCCGCCAGCTTGGGCCCCACATACTTGTGCGGTTTGTCGACCCAGGGGTTTCCCGTCACTATCTCATGCTGTGGCAGCGCCTTGAGCATGGCCAGATCGAAGCCAATAGCCCCCTCGCTCGCCTCGGCGGGCATCACATTGCCGGTCACCTTCAAGATCACGGGTCCCTGCGGTGCCTCTAGTGCCATGGCTGGCATTGCCAGAGAAAAGAGTAATGTAATCAAACCCAGTACACGCATATTCACCTCATATAAAGTTGCCAACAATAGACTCAGTTTAGTCGCCATAAAAAAAACGGCTCGCAAAAGCGAGCCGTTTGGTAAACAGGGCCGAATTACATCATGCCCATACCGCCCATGCCACCCATGTCAGGCATGGCAGGGGTATCTTTCTTCGGCAGCTCGGTGATCATGCACTCTGTGGTGATCATCAGGCCGGCGATGGAAGAGGCGAACTGCAGCGCAGAACGGGTCACCTTGGTCGGATCCAGGATCCCCATGGCCAGCATGTCACCGTACTGTTCGGTGTAAGCGTTGTAACCGAAGTTGCCTTCACCATTCTTCACCGCGTTGGCAATGACAGAGGCTTCTTCACCAGCGTTGATGACGATCTGACGCAGCGGAGCTTCCATGGCACGCAAGGCAACCTTGATGCCCACGTTCTGGTCTTCGTTGTCACCGCGCAGATTGGCGAGTTTGGCAGCAACACGCACCAGCGCAACACCACCACCTGCAACCACACCTTCTTCGACGGCTGCGCGAGTTGCGTGCAGGGCATCGTCAACACGGGCTTTCTTCTCTTTCATCTCGACTTCGGTAGCGGCACCGACCTTGATCACGGCAACGCCGCCAGCCAGTTTGGCTACGCGCTCTTGCAGCTTCTCACGGTCATAATCGGAAGAGGTATCTTCGATCTGCTGACGGATCTGGGCCACACGGCTCTCGATCAGGGCTGCATCACCCACACCATCGATAATGGTCGTGTTTTCTTTGGTGATGACGATGCGCTTGGCACGGCCCAGGTCTTCCAGGGTCGCTTTTTCCAGCTCCATGCCCACTTCTTCGGAGATCACGGTACCACCGGTCAGCATGGCGATATCCTGCAGCATGGCCTTGCGACGGTCACCGAAACCAGGTGCCTTGACGGCAGCCACTTTCACTATGCCGCGCATGGTGTTGACCACCAGGGTCGCCAGCGCTTCGCCTTCCACGTCTTCGGCAACGATCAGCAGCGGCTTGCCTGCTTTGGCAACGCCTTCCAGCACCGGCAGCATCTCGCGAATGTTGGACACTTTCTTGTCAACCAGCAGGATGAAAGGATCATCCAGCTCGACAGAACCGGTTTCCGGCTTGTTGACGAAGTACGGAGAGAGGTAGCCGCGATCGAACTGCATACCTTCGACTACAGCCAGCTCGTCATCCAGGCCCTGACCATCTTCAACTGTGATGACGCCATCACGACCGACTTTGTCCATGGCTTCGGCAATCAGCTTGCCCACTTTTTCATCGGAGTTGGCGGAGATGGTACCCACCTGAGCGATAGCATTGTTGCAGGCACACGGCTGGGACAACACTTGCAGCTCGGCAACGGCAGCAATAACTGCCTTGTCGATACCGCGCTTCAGATCCATCGGATTCATGCCAGCGGCAACGGCCTTCAGGCCTTCGTTGACGATGGCCTGAGCCAGTACGGTCGCCGTGGTGGTACCGTCACCGGCGGCGTCATTGGCCTTGGAAGCAACTTCCTTGACCATCTGGGCGCCCATGTTCATGAATTTGTCTTCCAGCTCGATTTCGCGAGCAACGGAGACGCCATCCTTGGTGATGGTCGGGGCACCGAAGGACTTGTCCAGTACCACATTGCGGCCTTTCGGACCCAAGGTAACCTTGACGGCATCGGCCAGGATGTTTACGCCTTCGAGCATCTTGATGCGGGCTTCGTTGCCAAACTTGACTTCTTTAGCTGCCATTTTCTTCAGTCCTTAAATCAATTCGGGGAAAAGGGTGAATTACGCTTCGACAATCGCCAGGATGTCGGTCTCGGACAGGATCAGTACATCCTGCCCATCCAGCTTCTCGGTCTTCACACCGTAGCCTTCGTTGAAGATCACCTTGTCACCCACCTTGACGGCAAGGGCTTTGACATCGCCATTGTCCAGAATTCGGCCAGTCCCCACGGCAAGTATTTCACCACGGGTGGACTTCTGGGCCGCAGTACCAGTCAAGACAATGCCGCCAGCGGATTTGGCTTCAGCTTCGATGCGCTTGATGATGACGCGATCGTGCAGTGGACGAATTTTCATCGATAACTCTCCCAAAATGAGTCTCTGTGTTGCTTTGAGGAATGGCCATTCCTGGCCAAATTAGATATGTCTCTGATGTGGGGCGTTTTTGTTAACCCTTCAAGGGCAAATACAAAAAAAATATTTTCACGTACTATGAATATCTTCGATGGATCGCCCGTGTCCCGGTCAGGAAACCGGATTTGCGCTGCCCACAGTCAGAACGTAATTCGCCAGATGCAAGAGACGAGCCCGTGACCCGACCCAATCCCATGCTGACCGCCCCCATGACGTCCGTATTGTTGCGCATGACGGGCCCCATGATCCTCGGCATAGTCGCCATACTGGCTTTCAACCTGGTCGACACCTTCTTCATCGGCATGCTGGGCACCCAGGCGCTGGCGGCCATCAGCTTCACCTTTCCGGTTACCTTCGTGGTGACCTCGTTGGCAATGGGGCTGGGGGCTGGGCTCTCGGCGGTCATCGGTCACGCGCTCGGCCAGGGCAGGCATGACGAAGCCGCCCGCATCACCACCGACAGCCTGTTTTTGGCCGTGGTACTGGTTACCCTGCTCTCTGTGCTGGGCGCCCTCACCATACAACCCCTGTTTCGGCTGCTCGGTGCCAGCGACCCGCTTATCGGGCTCATCTACGACTACATGCTGATCTGGTATCTGACCGTGCCCATGCTGGTGCTGCCCATGGTAGGCAATGCCGCCATCCGGGCCACTGGAGATACCAAGACCCCGAGCCTGGTGATGGGGGTAGCGGGACTGGTCAACGGTGTGCTGGATCCTCTGCTCATCTTCGGCATAGGCCCTTTTCCCGAGTGGGGGATCCGTGGGGCGGCCATTGCCACCTCGATCTCCTGGCTGATGGCCATGCTGGTCAGCCTCTATATATTGCGCCATCGGGAAGGCTTGCTGTTGTGGCGCCTGTCGCCCCGGCCACGGCTGCTGGCTCACTGGCGCGCCTTGCTGCACGTGGCAGTACCGGCCTCGTTTACCAACATGCTCAACCCGCTGGCCACTGCCGTGCTGATGACCATCTTCGCCGGATTAGGCACCGAGGTAGTGGCTGCCTATGGCGCCGCATCGAGAGTGGAAGCCTTGTTGCTTATCGTGATGATGGCGCTCTCTTCCGTGCTGGCCCCCTTCATTTCTCAAAACTGCGGAGCGGGCAACCCGGCCCGCGCCAAGGCGGCGCTCCAGTTCTGCATGCGCTTCGCCCTGCTGTTCCAGCTCGGCGTCTATGGATTGACCTGGCTGCTGGCACCGCTCATCGCCAACCTGTTCAGCGATCACCCGCAGGTGGTGCGCCTCATCATCCTTTATCTGCACCTGGTGCCCATAGGTTACGGCTTCCAGGGCATGGTGATGCTGCTGGCCTCGGCGCTCAATGGTGTCAGGGCCTCGAGTGTCTCTTTTCTGTTCAACGGGTTGCGACTGTTTGTCTTCTTGGTGCCAGGGGCTTGGCTGGGGGCTGAACTGGGTGGGGAACAGGGGATATATCTGGGGATACTGCTGGCCAATCTGGCGGCGGGCACACTGGCCTGGTGGTATGCCCACCACCGCTTCGAGCGACTGTGCCATCAGGGCAAACCCTGACAGGCACAGCACCCATACTGCGGTTTATTCTTTACGTTCAAATTCGCCCTCTATGGTGGTCCCACCACGATTGGCACCGCCCGGCGGTTCCTCGTCCTCGCCAGGACGCGCCTCGAATGGAGGCCGCTGTGCCTGAAAACCGCCCATCTGCATCCTGAACTGGCCGCTGCCCACCAGCTTGTCGGCCAGCCTGTTACGCAGCCAAGGCAGCAACAGCAGGATACCGAAGAAATCGGTCACAAAACCCGGGATGATCAGCAGCAAGCCAGCCAGCGCCAGCATCATGCCCCCCATCACCTCTCGGCCCGGCATCTCGCCCTGCTGCATCTTTTGCTGCGCATTGAGCAGGGTCTTGATGCCTTCACTGCGCACCAGCGATGACCCGATCACGGCGGCCAGTACCAATAAGCCGACGGTTGGCAAGGCGCCCATCACGGAGCCCACTTCGATCATCACGGTTAGCTCGAGCAGCACCAGACCAATCAACAACAGAAATAACTTGCCCATAACAACCTCAGTGCGGGTGAACTTGAATGAATCTCAGGTCTGTTGCAGCCAACGAAATAATGTTGCTGCCAACTCACCATGATATAGCTCCTTGAGAATTAAAATGGGGGTATCCCCTCGTTTTTCAAGTCTGAAGGGTGACAGCGCGCCGGTTCTTCAGAAAAAACGGCCAAGTGGACTGTGATTGAACACCTTGTTCTGTCAAAGTAAATCGTTCGATTGCAATCTCAGTTTAATGACCACAATTTATTTGAGGCTGTCTCAAATTTAGTGATCCAAGTCTAATATTAGATACCTCAATTGAGGTAATGTAGACACCAGTAATTATAGGGGGCAAAAAAGCCTCCACCTGCCCCACTCGATGTGTGGTGCTTCAGGATGAGCCGTGCGTAAGGAACTCGCGACCACTCGGTGAGGATCGTTTCCATTAATCTGATTTCTGAGGCATTACAATGAGCGACATCAAGAACGTCCGCATTGAAGAAGACCTGCTGGGCACCAAAGAAGTTTCCAATCATTTCTACTACGGTGTGCACACCCTGCGCGCTGTCGAGAACTTCAAGATCAGCTCTCAGAAGATTTCTGACGTTCCGGAATTCGTCCGCGGCATGGTACTGACCAAGAAGGCCGCCGCCATGGCGAACGGCGAACTGGGTACCATTCGTCCTGAAATTGCTGACAAGATCGTAGAAGCCTGCGACCTGATGCTGAACACCGGCAAATGCTTCGACCAGTTCCCGGTCGACGTGTATCAAGGTGGTGCCGGCACCTCCGTCAACATGAACACCAACGAAGTACTGGCCAACATCGCCCTCGAGATCATGGGTCTGGCGAAAGGCCGCTACGATGTCATCAACCCGAACGACCACGTCAACAAGTGCCAGTCCACCAACGACGCCTACCCCACCGGTTTCCGCGTTGCCGTGGTAAACAGCACAGACACCACGCTGGACGCACTGGAAGCGCTGATCGCCGCCTTCTATGACAAGGCCAAGGAGTTCAAGAGCATTCTGAAGATGGGTCGTACCCAGCTGCAGGACGCAGTTCCCATGACCCTGGGTCAAGAATTCCACGCCTTCGCCGTCACCCTGCGTGAAGAGATCAAGTCCATCAAGCGTTGCCAGGAGCTGCTGCTGGAAGTGAACCTGGGCGCGACCGCGATCGGTACCGGCCTGAACACCCCGCCCGAGTACTCTGCCTTGGCCATCAAGCGACTGGCCGAGATCACAGGTCGTGCCTATGTACCGGCAGAAGACTTGATCGAAGCTACTTCAGATTGCGGTGCCTACGTGATGCTGCACGGCGCCATCAAGCGTCTGGCCATGAAAATGTCCAAGATCTGTAACGATCTGCGTCTGCTCTCCTCCGGCCCGCGCACCGCACTCAAAGAGATCAATCTGCCGGAAATGCAGGCGGGTTCCTCCATCATGCCGGCCAAGGTCAACCCGGTTATCCCGGAAGTGGTCAACCAGAGCTGCTTCAAGGTATTCGGTAACGACGTCACCATCACCTTCGCCGCCGAAGCGGGTCAGCTGCAGCTAAACGTCATGGAGCCGGTGATTGGCCAGGCCATGTTCGAATCCCTTAGCCTGATGGAAAAAGCCTGTATCTCCCTGCGCGAGAAGTGCGTCGAAGGCATCACTGCCAACCCGGAAATCTGCATGAACCACGTGCTGAATTCCATCGGCATCGTGACCTACCTGAACCCCTTCATCGGCCACCACGAAGGGGATATCGTCGGCAAGATCTGTGCCCAGACCGGCAAGAACGTCCGTGAGGTCGTGCTGGAACGCGGCCTGCTGACCGCAGAGCAGCTGGATGAAATTCTCTCCATCGAGAACCTGATGAACCCGCAATACAAAGCCAAGCGCTACACCCGCGAAGCCAACGTATAAGCGAGCAAATGGGCCGGGTTTATCCCGGTCCATAAAGTCAGTTCCCGATAGGTCTTGCCCAGCCCCATCGGGAATTGGCTTTTCTGCCAAATAAAACCTAAAAAAACTGGAAAATGGAGTGTTCACTATGATTGTTATCGAGTTACTTGTCGTGCTCGCCGCTATCTATCTGGGTGCCCGGATAGGCAGTATCGGTATCGGCTTTGCCGGTGGTCTGGGTGTGCTGGTACTGACCTGGGGCCTCGGGGTCGCAATTCCGGGCGACCAGCTGGTCACCTTCATCCCTTGGGACGTGATCATGATCATCGCGTCCGTCATCTGTGCCATTGCCTGTATGCAACTGGCGGGAGGCATGGACTACCTGGTGTCGCTGGCAGAAAAAGCCTTGCGCAAAAATCCCAAGTACATCACCTTCGCCGCCCCGATCGTGACCTATCTGATGACCATGCTGGCCGGTACCGGTCACACTGCCTTCTCCACCCTGCCGGTGATCGCCGAAGTGGCCAAGGAGCAGGGCATTCGTCCTTCCCGTCCGCTCTCCATCGCGGTTGTTGCCTCCCAGATCGCCATCACCGCCTCCCCGATCTCGGCGGCCGTGGTTGCTTTCTCCGGCATGCTGGAGCCGTTCGGCATTGACTACCTGACCCTGCTGGCCATCTGCATTCCCTCCACCTTCATTGCCTGTATCCTGGGCGCCTTCATTGCCAACCTGATGGGCAAACCGCTGGAGCAGGATGAAGTCTATCTGGAGCGTAAAGCCAAGGGACTGATCAAGCTGCGCGGCACCACCAAGCTGGAGCTGAAGCCTTATGCCAAGGTTTCTGTATGGATCTTCATCTCCGCCATCGTAGCGGTCATGGCCTATGCCACCGCCATCTCAGGTAAAGTGGGCCTGATCACCAACCCGCCGATCCCCCGTGACGGAGCCATCATGGGCATCATGCTGGCCGCTGCCACCATCATGACCCTGGTTTGCAAACTGGATGCCACTCAAGTGACCAACATGCCGACCTTCAAATCCGGTATGTCCGCCTGTATCTGCGTGCTGGGTGTGGCCTGGCTGGGCAACGTCTTCGTGAAAAGCAACATGGACACCATACAGCTGATCGCTGGTGACCTGCTGAACCAGTACTCCTGGCTGCTGGCCGTTGTGCTGTTCTTCGCCGCCATGCTGCTCTACTCACAAGGCGCCACCACCAAGGCCCTGATGCCGGCCGCGCTGGCACTGGGTGTCAGCCCGCTGACCGCCATCGCCTCTTTCGCAGCCGTGAGCGCCCTGTTCGTACTGCCGACCTACCCGACCCTGCTGGCTGCGGTCGAGATGGACGACACCGGCTCGACCCGTATCGGCAAGGCCGTGTTCAACCACCCCTTCTTCATCCCCGGCACTGCGACCATCGCTTTCGCCGTGGCACTGGGATTCTTCTTTGGCGGTATGATACTCTGATCAGCATTTCATGCTAAAAACCCTCAAACGGCCCGCTTTGGGCCGTTTTTTATGCCTGGCTTTTGCGTCTAATCATTAATTAATCCTTATGCACTTCAGTTTCTATCAAGGTTCGCAGATCTACTCTGGGCATCGGAACAGAAACCGATCAACAGGGCCAGCACAGGTCCGACAGTGTTTACACCAGAGGAACGAACAATGAAAAAGACAGCATTGACTATGGCCATCTCCAGCGTGCTGCTGGCCGGTGGTGCACAAGCCGCTACCGTCTATGACCAGAACGACACCAAACTCGAGATTGGTGGCCGTGCTCAAGGCATGTACTACGGTACCGATGACAACGGCTCCGAAGGTGATCAGAGCTACTTCCGTCTGCACGTTGCCGGCTAAACCAAGATAGATAGCGAACTCAAAGCATTCGGCTTCGCTGAATACAACCTGCCGGTCTCCGGTTCTGACAACGACGAACTGCGTTATGCCTACGCCGGCATCAAGCACGATCGTTTCGGTGCCTTCAGCTATGGCCGTCAGGATGGTCTGTTCACCAAAGCCGTGAACAACTACACCGACGTGCTGGCTGAGTGGGGCGGTGACGGCCTGGGTAAAGACACCGAAGTATTCGGCACCGGCCGCACCAACGGCCTGGCCCAGTACATCTATACCTATCAGGGCCTGACCCTGGGTGCCCAGTTCACCGGTAACAACGATCCGCAGAACGCTGATCGCTCCAACCGCGTTGGCCCGAACAGCACCTGGAATCCGAAAGGTTCTTCCGAAGGTTTCGCCGTGTCTGCCAACTATGACTTCGACATGGGCCTGAGCCTGGGTACCGCCTACAACCAGGCTGGCAAGACCGACGAGCAAGTAGCCAATGCTGCTTTCGGTGGCGATCGCGATGCCAAGCTGTATGGCGTGGGTGCCAAGTACGCAGTCGGCGACCTCTACCTGGCTGCGACCTACTCCCACGGTGAAGACCACCTGTTCGTCAACAATGGCTATGCCGAGAAGATGGATGGCTACGAAGCCGTAGCCCAGTACACCATCGGCAAGTTCAAGCCGTCTCTGGCCTACCTGCGTACCGACGTGAAAGACAACGCCCGTGGCATCGACGAGACCGCTACCGAATATGTTTCCATCGGTGCCTGGTACAACTTCACCGACAACTTCAACGCCTATGTTGATTACAAAATCAACCTGTTGGACGAAGTGGGATCTACCAGCATGAATACTCTAGGCAAGAACACCGACGACGTGGTCGCCGTGGCCCTGCAGTACAACTTCTAAGCCGTTCCTGAATTGCCTACTGTATTGTTACCGGCCGCCCTGCGGCCGGTTTTTGATTGCCCGTCAGATATTAATCCGCGCCAGACTCGGCTCGCGGTGAAAGCAGTTCACCAGCAGCAGCAAGGTCGTCACGCCGACCGTCCCCAGCACCAGCCAGGGTAACCAAGGCTGCCCCTGAGCATTGGCGTAGTCATGCAAGGCTCCGCCCCCCACGTATCCCGTCATGCCACCGAGCGCCAGCCCCAACCGGCTGAAGCCCATGTAACTGCCACGTGCCCCCGGCTGCGCCAACTTGGTCATGAGGGTCTCCCGCGCCGGCTCGGCGATGACGATCCCCAGGTAGAAGCAGGCCAGCAGCATGAAGACCGCTGGCAGCGTGGTCGCAAACGCCACCAGCCCTATGCCGGCCGTCATCAGCAACACGCCCGCCATCAGCCGACTCTCCAGCTTGAGGTGCTTCTCACCATAGCGGGCAAGAGGGTACAGCAGCGCCAGCGAGATGGCAGTTTCCAGGGTATACATCCAGCCCACCGCAGTGGTGCTGCCCGCCATCTGCTTCACCAGAATGGGGAAGATCAGCATGACCTGCACCCAGAGTGCGTAGTAACCACTCAGGATCAGCACCAGCCGGCAGAAGGCCTTGTCCGCCAACACCTGGCCGAGACCGGCCCGGATCGGCGTCGGCCGCAGCGAGAGCTTGTAGGGCGGCAGGATCAGCAGGTTGCACAGGGCCGCACAGACAAACAGGCCAGCCCCCAGCAGGCAGACGTACTCGAAGTCGAAGTTGAGCAACCAGCTGCCAAGCAGCGCCCCCACCACGGCGCCGGCGCTCTCCAGCATCATCAGCAAGGAGATGTAGCGACCCCGTTGACGCGGACGAGTGAACTTGATCACCAGGGCGGCCCGGGGGGGGATCAAACAGACAGCCGCCCAGCCCCGAGATGATGCAGGAGAGGATCAGGTCAAGCCCGCTCTGGGCATAGGCCAGACTGGCAAAACCCGCGGCCCGCAACAGCATGCCCCCCACTATGAGTGGCCGGGCACCAAACTTGTCTGCCAGCGATCCCCCAAGCACCCCCAACCCCTGCTGGGTCAGCTGACGCAGCCCCAGCGCCAGACCAACCACCCCGGCCGCCCAGCCAAGCTGATCCACGAAGCGCAGACTGATCATGGGCATCACCACGAAAAAACCCAGGATCACCAAGAGGGAATCCAACGCCAAAAACCACCGCCCCAACCGCCTCGCCCGCTCCACCATGATTGCCTGACCCCTGCTTTGCTAATGACATCCAACTCGCTCGCCTCATCGCCCGGATGACGCCGTCGCCAAATCGGGTCAAGGGTGACTGTAACCCCCTGACTCGACATGGCAATATGCCAATGCACGACGATTGAGACTGCTATTCTGGAAGGGCGCCAGATATAGTGGTAGCCGACAACTGGCTATATTTCATATTGGATTACGTTATGGCTATGACTCTGGATGACTTGCAATTACTACTGGATGTGGTCAATCGCGGCAGCTTCAGCAAGGCGGCGGCCATTCGCGGCTGGTCCCAACCCATGGTCAGTCAGCGAATCGCCGTGCTGGAACAGGCGCTGGGACAACCCCTGTTTCGCCGCCACAGACGCGGCGCTACCCCGACCCCGGCCTGCGAACAGTTTCTGCCTGCGGCAGCCGCCGCGCTCACTGCACTGGAAGGGGGACGCCTGGCGATGCAAGGTGCGCCAGCCCTGCCCCGCATCAAGCTCTCCTGCCTCCCTTCCCTGACCACTGTGGTGTTTGGCCCCCTGCTGCTGGCGCTGGTGGATGAAGCATTCGAGATCCGCTGCAATACGGATCACTCCGGCATCATCATGCAAGAGCTGCTGACCGGTGAAACAGACGTCGGCTTCATCCTCAAGTGTCCGGCCATCGCCGGCATCCAGCTCGAGTTGCTCTGCCGCTCCCCCATCATAGCGGTAGCCTGCGCCACCCACCCGCTGGCGGGGCAGCGGGGCCTGACCCTGCAAGACATAGCCAACGAGCGGCTGGCTCCCCAGCAGTGGGGCACAGGCTGCGACGAATTGATCCTGCAACTGCGACTGCTACGCCAGGTGGCGAGCCCGCTGCATGCCATCCAGCCCGCCAGTGCGGCGCGGGAGTTGGCGCTGGAGCACGGCTTCATCACCCTGATGCCGGCACTCGCCATCAGCCGGGACCTGGAGGTTGGCCGCCTGATCCAGCTGGATGTGGTGGATCTGCCGCAGGATCACTGGGATGTCATGATGGCCTGGCGCAGCGGCAAACGACCCAACCCCGCCAAGGAGCGGGTGCTGGAAGCCGCCCGCACCCTGGCCCGACGCTGGTCGGGTAAACCCGCATAAAAAAGCGCCGGACAAGTCCGACGCCAAACGCTAGGTCACATCAACCAGGGATCAGTAGGTCGCCTTGAGGGTCACCCCGGAAAAGGCGCTGAAGCCGCTCAGCTGCACATACCAGGTACCCGCCTTGGGCGAATTCAGAGTGCAGGTCTCGGTGTTGCCATTCTTGTATGGGCGGCAATCATAGCTGTTGCCGGTCGGCAGCGCCCCGAACTTCACATAGAGATCCGCATCACCTGTGCCGCCACTGCTGGCGACCACCAGCTGGCTCTTGCCGGCCGGTACGTCGATAGTGAAGTTCACCTTGCCACCCTTGGCAGCGGAGAGCCCGGTCACGGGGACCCCGTTTTGCAGCACACTGCTGCTCGGTGGCGGTGTGGTGCCGCAGGAGGCATTGACACCGACCGTAGTAAAGGCCGCCGCCACGTCAGGCAGGCTGTAGCCCAGATCGGTAGCCGCCCTGGTCACGCCACAGGCGCCCTGATCGTAGGTGGTATTGGCTCCCCAGTAGAGGCGGTTGGCCAGCACGAATACTTCAAAGGCCTTGCGGGTGTTCCAGCCACTGGTATTGGCCAGCAGGTAAAAGGCACGGTTGTAGACACCCGAGCTATGGTGCACATCAATGCCATCGTAGTAATCGCTGGCATGACCGATTGAGCTGCCATCACGGGTCGGATCCTCGAAGTAGCGCAGCGAGCCATTGCCCTTGAAGATCTGGGCCCCGACCATCCAGTCGTTACTGCCCTTCATGTAGTACTCGGCCGCTTCCCCCGCCATGTCGGAGAAGGCCTCGTTGATGCCGCCCGATTGGTCCGAGTAGACCAGGCCCGAGTTCTGTTCGGTAAAACCGTGACTCACCTCGTGGGCGGCCACGTCCAGGCTCACCAACGGGTAGAAGGTGGTGGCACCGTCGCCAAACGTCATCTGGCTGCCGTCCCAGAAGGCATTCTCGTAGTTGCGGCTGTAGTGCACCCGCATCTTCAGCTTGAAGCTGAGCGGCGCCGTGTTGTACCAGTTGCGGTACATGTCGAACACCACATTGCCAAAGTAGTGGGCATCGTTGAGCGGCGAGTAGGCACCGTTGATCTCCTTGACCGTGTTCTCCGGGCAGGTGAACTGGTGCACGGCACCACCCGTGGTGGCGTGATTCATGTTGACCGTATCCACGTTCGGGCTGGTCATGCGGCAGGTGTCATCCACCAGCAGGGGGCCGAAGTCGGAGCCGTAGAAGTATTTGCCGGTCTTGACGTTGCCACCCGGGCCTGTGGAGTCCTTGTGGTTGATCCCCTCCCAGCGCTTGAGCTCGGTACCGTTCTGGGCATCGATCACCACGAAGGGACGGCTCGGCTGCTCGCTTGCCGCCAGCCATGAGACCAGATAGACCAGACGGGCCTGCCCGGCCTCATCCTGCATCACGAACAGCTTGACTCGCTCGTTGCTGCCCTTGGCCCCGGCACGGGCCTTGCCAGCGGCATCGGCCGGTGACAGGGCAGCCGTCGGGCTGGCCAGGTCGGCATCGATCTGGCGCAGGATCTGGCCGGAGACCTGGCTTATCTGACCACCGAGGGACAGCTCAGCCACCAGCACCTGGCCCCAGACCGGGATACCATTCCAGGTCTGCTCATAGCGAACCCGCTGCTGGCCATTGGGCAGCTTGACCGCCCGCACTTGACGAAACTCTCCATCCCCAACCAGCGCACTCACACCTGCGGCGCCGCTTGGTGCTCCCTGAATGCCCGCCACCTGATGTACGTCAACCTGTTCTGCAGCCAAGGCTGCGCTTCCCCAGCAGGCCAATACCACGGCCAAATAAACTTTGTTCATCTCGTCTTTCCTTAGGTCGATGAAGATTGCACGCCGGGTCTCTTACCCAACGCTCCTACACTAGTTAGCACGCTAAAAACAGCTGCCTGTCATATATGACAGCGCAGCACGAACCGGTAGCAGGATCTGCGGTTTCATATGTTAGGTAGTGCAAACAGAACAAAAAGCAGTGAATGACGCTTGAAAAGGCCTGAGAATAACCAGGCCCACACGGACCCCAATACAGGCCCCTCCATATGGGGATAGCGAACGCAGGTGAGAGAGTAAAAGCCCTTGGCGCACAAGGGGTTGATTGGCTACATTGGCTGTTTGGCGGCCCACACAGGGCCAAGACACGGCAGAGAGGTAAGGATGTTTTCATGGCAACTGGACGATGAGTTGGCGCTGCTGTTCTTGCAGCCCGACATGGCAAGCGAACTCTTTGGCCTGTGCCGGGAGAACCGCGACTACCTGACCCAATGGCTGCCCTGGCCTCCCTACATACAGCAGCCGGCCGACAGCGCCACCTTCATCCGCCACGCCATCGAGAAGTTTGCCCGCGGCGAGGGATTGACCACCGTCATCGAGTATCAGGGCGAGGTCGTCGGTGTCATCGGCTACAACCAGATCGATCAGGCACTGGCCAAGGTCACCATCGGCTACTGGCTGGCGGAACGCTGGCAGGGCAACGGCATCATCACCCGCGCCTGTCAGGCCCTGATCCATCACGCCTTCGAAGAGATGGGGATGGAGAAGGTTGAGATCAGCACGGCGGTGGAAAACGAGCCCAGCCGGGCGGTGTGCGAGCGACTCGGCATGCAGCCGGAGGGGATCAGCCGACGGGCCGAACGACTGGAGGATCGTGTGGTGGACCACGTCCACTACGGCCTGCTGCGCGATGAGTGGCTAAGGCAACGCGATCACTGATGGCCGAGGCAGCCCGGCGGTCGGCACCCTGCTTATGAATCCACAGAGGGAACCTTGATGGCACTACCGCACCTCCGCACGGCCCGTACCCGGCTCACTGTATTACCGCCCGAGCGGGCCGACCTGATGCTGGATTTCTATCTGCGCAATCGCGCTCACCTCACCCCCTGGGAACCCAGCCGGGACGAGGGTTTCTATACCCTGAGCCACTGGCATGGCCGCCTGCGCGACAGCTATGGTCAGTTCTTCAACGGCAGCGCCGTTCATCTGGTGGCGCTCGACCTCCTGGGCGAGCAGGTGATCGCCACCTGCAACTTCACCCACATACTGATGGGCATGTTCAAGGCCTGCCATCTTGGTTATGCCATCGATCAGGCCCATGAAGGCCAGGGCCTGATGCAGGAGGTGATCGAGGCCGGGATTGAGTACCTGTTTCGGGAGCACGGCCTGCACCGGGTCATGGCCAGTTATATGCCAACCAATCTGCGCAGCGGTGCCCTGCTAGAGCGCCTCGGCTTCGAGCGAGAGGGCCTGGCCCGGGACTATCTGATGATCAACGGCCGCTGGGAGGATCATGTGCTCACCGCACGGATCAACCCGGCGATCTAGGCAAGAAGCGGCTCGCCAACAGCAGGCCAGTTGCCCGTCAGGCATAAAAAAACGGGTCCGGAGCTTGGCTCCGGACCCGTCTTCAGAAGAGGTGCAGGCTTAGTTAGCCTTGGCATCGCTCACTGCGGCTTCAGCCTTGGAGACAGCTTTCTCGACGGTTGCAGTCGCTTCGGTAGCAACCTTCTCTACAGTAGAGGTGGCTTCGCTAGCGGCTTGCTCAACAGTTGCAGCAACGTCGGCGGCCGGAGTCGCTGCCGGAGCGGCGGCTTCTTCTTTCTGACCACAAGCGGTCAACATCAGGCCCAGGATACCGGCTACCAGTACTTTGTTCATGTGCATACCCTCAAAAAATATGGAGAGATGGTTCGTTCAACCATCACAGTGCGTCCGTTCACCCGGTTAGAAACCCATAGACCGGGAGCCAAGAGGCGCGCGAAATATATCCCCATACGCCCCCAATGGAAACGAGTATCACAATGATATTTTCTCGTTGGCTGGATGAAAAGAACTGCTACAACGACAAGCATTGGTACACAACACCCACCATTAACCCAAACCGTATAATAAACAACCGCAACCGGCGTGATTACTGGCGATAAACAGCGATTCTCGTCATTCGGGTGAGAGACGAGATGCCCCTCTCAGTCAGACAAATTCTGACAAGCCAACCGTTTTCCTTGCTGGTGGCTGTCTCGGGCCAGATCCAGCAGCGCCATCACTGCCAATGCCTCGCTGGCCGGAACCGGATTCTCCCCTTCCCCCTTGATCGCGGCGCAGACGCCACTGTAGTAAGCGCCGTAATTTCCCGCCTCACCGACCACTGTCTGTTGCTGGAACTGACTATCCCGAATGCGACTGAGCTGACCAGGTTTGCTATCAACCCCCCAGTCTGCCGCCGGTGGCCGCTTGCCGAGCTTGAGCTGATCTTCCTGCACATCCATGCCGAACTTGATAAACGACCCTTCACTGCCGTGGATGACGAAACGGGGCATGGTGGCCGAGACCAGACAACTGCCGTGCAGTACCACTCGCATCTCGCCATACCGTTCACCATAGCCCAGCACCACGTGGAAATAGTCATCCGTCAGGGCACCTGGGCGCTGCCGCGCCAAATCCGCCTGTAGCCAGTCCGGTTGGCCAAACAGTTTCAGCGCCTGATCCAGGATGTGGGGGCCGAGATCGAACCAGAGTCCGGAGCCGGGGCCGCCCGCTTCGCGCCAACGCTGGCGCACTTGTGGGCGATAGCGGTCGAAATGGGATTCAAACTGAGCGACCTGCCCCAGAGCACCTTCTGCCAGCAGACGGCGCACCGTGAGGAAGTCCCCGTCCCAGCGCCGATTGTGGAAGATGCTGAGCAGCCGCCGCTGCTTCCCGGCCAGCTCCACCAGTGCCTTTGCCTCGGCCAGATCCAGTGCAAACGGCTTGTCGATCACCACGTGCTTGCCGGCCAGCAGCGCCTGGCGAGCTATGGGGGCATGGGTATCATTCGGCGTGGCGATCACCACCAGATCCACCGAAGGATCGGCCAGCACCTCTGCCAGCGAACCGACCCGGCAACCGGGCAAATCCGCCTCAACCTTGGCGGCATCCCGGCTCACCACCCAGCCGAGGGAGAGTCCAGGGGTAGTGGTCAGGAAGGGGGCGTGAAAGGTCTGGCCTGCGAAGCCATAACCCACCAGGGCAGCGTTGAGAGTCTGGATCATCCGGTTTTCTCCACGGGTCTGTCATGAGCGTCAGGCGAGGTGCCGCCTGCAAAAAGAGAAGGGGGCCCATGGCCCCCTGAGTGTGCCCATCAGAGCACAGGATTTATTGTAAACACAAGCGCCGGCCCGGACGGGTCAACAGCAGCAACAGGGGCGGTAACAACAGCCACATATGCAGCGCCAGCTGGTTCAGCGGATCCGGCATCAACCAACCGGTGATCCCCACCAGGGCGCCTGAGCCGCTCATCTGGAACAGACCGAGCAGTGCCGCCGCCGTACCGGCGCAGTGACCGAACGGTGCCAGCGCCATGCCGGCGGCCGCCCCCAGCACCATGGCAAAGCCGATGCTGGAGAAGAACACGGGCCCCATCATGGCCAGCGGATGCTCGACATGCTGCACCAGAGTCAGTGCGATGGCCGACAAGGTGATCACCAGCAGGCCGATGCGCAGCGTGCGTCTCGGCCCCACTCTGGCGATGACGCGTGGCGCCAGGAAGCAGGCCAGTATGTTCAGCGCCGCGTTGGCGGTGAACCAGTAGCTGAAGCCGCTCATGTCCAACCCCAACTTCACCATAAGCTGCACCGGCGCCGCCGTGACATAGGCCAGGATCACCGCCATCGCCAGCATGCAGAGGCTGGCGTTGAACAGAAAACTCGGGGAGCGCAGCACAGGGCTGTAGCGGGACCAGCTGATGAGCGGACCGCTGCTGCTGGTCTCGTCCGGACGGGTCTCCGGCATGCGCCACAACAGCCAGCAGCCGACGATGGCCGCATAACCGGCCATAAACCAGAAGTTGGCAGACCAGCCCGCCTTGGCGGTGAGCCAACCGCCGAGCAGCGGCGCCAGCGCAGGAATGAAGCAGATGGCACCGTTCAGATAGGAGATCATCTGACCACTCTTCTTGGGGCCATAACTATCACGCACCACAGAGAAAGCAGCGACCGAGGTGGCACAGGCACCGAAGCCTTGCAGCACCCGCGCCAGCATCAGCTCACCCAGGCTGGCGGCAAAACCGGCCGCCAGCGCACTCAGGCCATAGAGCAGCACGCCGCCCAGGGCGATGGGCTTGCGGCCATAACGGTCGGCGAGCGGCCCGACCAGCAGCTGACCCAGTCCCATGCTGAACAGGAACCAGGTGATGGTGCCCTGCATCAACGTCACTTCGGCACCCAGCTGCTCGGCCATCTGCGGGATGGCGGGCAGGTAGATATCGATGGCCAGTGGACTGAACAGCACCAGTAGGACAAGCAGAAGAATCAATGGCATCAGTCACCTCAAGCCGTAAGGGAAAATCGATTGGGGCGCGAGTCTACTGACTCACAGTAATGAATTGAAATGGTATTTAATCACTTTGGTTATTCCTATACGGAAACATGCATGTTATTCGCACCTCAACCAGGGTCACAGTCGTGACCAGCCAGGGCCGTATTGAGGGCAATTGGCGCTTTTACTCACAGCGTGCCCCGCATAGAATGCGCAGATTATTTTTGCGGAGGTGCTCGATGAACAAGCTTGTCCTGGCAACAGGTAACCAGAAAAAGGTGAAGGAATTGGCCACCATGCTGGCCGATATGAAGATCCAGGTGATCCCACAGAGCGAGTTTGCTGTGCCGGATGCCGAAGAGACAGGCACCACCTTCGTCGAGAATGCCATCATCAAGGCTCGCCACGCCGCCCGCATCACAGGCCTTCCCGCCGTCGCAGACGACTCGGGCCTGGAGGTGGATCTGCTGCACGGCCGCCCCGGCGTCTACTCAGCCCGCTTCGCCGGCGAGCATGCCAGCGACAAGGACAATATCGACAAGCTGCTGGCCGAGCTCAAAGGCGCCCCCGATTACCTCAAGAGCGCCCGCTTCTGGTGCGTGCTGGTCTACATGCGTCACGCCGACGATCCCACCCCCATCATCTGCCAGGCGAGCTGGGAGGGGATGATCATCGATGAACCCCGTGGTCAGCACGGCTTTGGCTATGATCCCGTGTTCTTCGTCCCCGACCATGACTGCACCTCGGCCCAGATGCCGAGCGAGCTGAAAAACCAGCTCAGCCATCGCGGTCAGGCGCTGGCCAAGTTGAAAGCGGCCCTGGCAGCCACCCACTGATACGCCGCCACGCATTTCATCTACAATGGGGGCCCGTCAGCCCCCGTTTTTATGTTTGATTATTGGAAGCCCCATGCTGCAACTGCCGCCCCTCTCCCTCTATATCCATGTGCCCTGGTGCGTCCAGAAGTGCCCCTACTGCGACTTCAACTCCCACGCCCAGAAAGGGGATCTGCCTCACCTCGAATATGTGGCCGCCCTGCTGGAGGATCTGGATCAGGATCTGAAGTGGGCCCAGGGGCGTCCTCTCTCCTCCATCTTTATCGGTGGGGGGACACCCAGTTTATTGAGTGTGGAGGCCATGCAAACCCTGCTGGACGGGGTGCGCGCCCGCATCGCCCTGACCCCGGATTGCGAAATCACCATGGAGGCCAACCCGGGCACTGTGGAGGCGGACAAGTTCGCCGGCTTCCAGCGGGCGGGCATCAACCGCATCTCCATCGGGGTGCAGAGCTTCCAGCAAGAAAAATTGGCCCGGCTCGGTCGCATCCACGGCCCCGAAGAGGCGCGCAAGGCCGCAGCGCTGGCCCACGCCATCGCGCTGCCCACCTTCAACCTGGACCTGATGCACGGCCTGCCGGATCAGAGCCTGGACGACGCCCTCTATGATCTGCAGCAGGCCATCGACTGCGCGCCGCCGCATCTCTCCTGGTATCAGCTCACCATAGAGCCGAATACGGCCTTTGCCTCCAAGCCGCCACGGCTGCCTGAGGATGACACCCTGTGGGACATCTATGAGCAGGGCCACGCCATGCTCACCGCCCGGGGCTATCAGCAGTACGAGATCTCGGCCTATGCCAAAGCGGGCTATCAGTGCCGCCACAACCTCAACTACTGGCGCTTTGGCGACTATCTCGGGATAGGTTGCGGCGCCCACGGCAAGATGACGGATCTCGCCAGCGGCCAGATACTGCGCAGCGCCAAGGTGAAGCACCCGAAAGGCTATCTGGATCCCGCCCGCTCCTATCTGGACAACCAGTGGCAGGTGACCGAGGACGAATTACCGCTGGAGTACTTCATGAACCGGTTCAGATTATTCGAGCCGGTCCCCAAGGCAGAGTTCGAGGCTTACACCGGCTTGGGCCTGGAGCGGGTGGAGACAATGCTCGCGGTTGCCCAGACCAAGGAGCTGATCGAAGATCTGGGAGATGAGTGGCAGCTCACCGCCCTCGGCCATCGCTACCTGAATGTGCTGCTCGAACTCTTTATGGACGAGTAAGCCGACGGGGCATCGCCAGGTTTGGCTTCACCGCCAAAACAATGAGGGCGCCCGTGGCGCCCTCATTGTTTCAGTCATGCCTTGCGGCAGAAACCCGCTCAGCAGCAGACGCATCCCATCTGCTGTTGGCCGGGCTCCCACCGCTTGCCATATTTGGCCTTGCGCTGGTAACTCCCCTTGCCCTTCTTGTTTTGCTCGACCCGGCTGCGAAACAGCGGATCCGTGAGCAGGGCCTGCAGATGGTTATCCTTTATCTCCCCGCGCCTGTGGGCATAGCCTGCCTGAGCAGCGATATCCTGCACGATGACGGGCTCATCAACCCTTATCTTGGCCATAGTGGCTCCTTATCTTCTCTCTGTTATTGGCTGGATAGCGGTTTTCTCTGCAGGCATCATGCTGCCGATAGCACGCTATGGGCAGCATGATGCCTGCGACCCGGCCTTGCGAGCCAGGTCAAAAACGCAGCGATTTTGTCACCAAATCGCCACCGTCACAATGGCATCCTGGCAACAGGGTTCAGAGACCTTGCTCTCGCTGATAGCTCACCTGAACAATCCCGCTTGGCAGCGTCTTCACCTGAGCTGGATGCCAATGACTTACCGGGATATCAGCCCCGAATAGCGGGATGCCTTTACCAAGCAGCACAGGAACTCTGGACAGCGTCAGCGTATCGACCAGGTCAGCCTGCAGAGCCTGGCGTACCAGGTTGCCGCCATCCAGATAGACATGACGGGCCCCTTCATCCCATAGCTCGGCCAGTACCTGCCTCAATTCACCACTGACAAATTGCTCCTGATAGCGGGGCTCGACAGGGTTGTGTGTCATCACCCTGACTCTCAATCCTTCATAGGGCCAGACGCCGAACCCCATGACGGCATCATAGGTATTGCGCCCCATCAGCAGCGTATCGCTGTGTTCCATCAGCGCATTGAACCCGGTGTCATCGGGTGGAGAGCTATTGTCAAATCTGGTGTATGGCGTCGGTCAGGCGGCACTCCTGTCTGACTCCTCCAGCACCTTTACTCCGTCCTTGAATTTCACGTTGTTCGCTACCAACGTCAGCAGCGCAAATCCCTTGA
>NZ_JAACGC010000058.1:0-28418 GCF_029237385.1 Aeromonas sp. 1HA1 | reverse complement strand
AGCGAACAGGGATTGCAGGCTGGAGCTCACTCTGGGAAGGCTGGCAAACACTGCAAAGTAAACTGGACGGCTTTATTGCCGCCAAAGAGATGATGGCTTCGGGGATCAAGATCTGATCAAGAGACAGTCTCCATGCTCTCCAGCCCGTTTTCCCCGAGGGGCAGCTCCCGGCTGCGCTCGGACGGGCCAGTTTCAGCCATGGCGGGAGAGGCAGTGCCCGGCGCGGGACGACCCGCAGCCACCGGGTTCTCCCCGGCGCCGTGCCATTGATTGTGCAAAAGATGGGAGGGCTGCTGCAAATCCTCAGATATCGTCTCTGTATCACGGTGCTGGTTGCGCAATATGTTGGGGGGCAGGAGTATGCTCTCGATCACCTCCCCCGCCTGCACCACGTTGACCAGGTATTCGATGAGGTTGCTGAGCTCGCGCACGTTGCCGGGCCAGCGATATCCCTCAAGCAGGCCCATCACCTCCGGGCTCAGCCCCGGATAGATGAGGCCAATGCGGCTGGTGTGCAAGTTGAGGAAGTAGTGGGTCAGCAGCGCCACGTCCCCTGCCCGCTCGCGCAGCGGCGGCAGGTGGATGGGGATGACGTTGAGACGATAGAAGAGGTCTTCGCGAAACTTGCCCTCGGCAATGTACTGCTCCAGATGCTGGTGGGTCGCGGCTATGATGCGAATGTCCACCGGCACGGGGCGGCTGGCGCCGATGGGGGTCACTTCCCGCAGCTCCAGCACCCGCAGCAGTTTGGCCTGCATGGTGAGCGGCATGTCCCCTATCTCGTCGAGAAACAGGGTGCCCTGATGGGCGGCCTGGATCAGCCCCTGCTTGCCGCCACTGGAAGCGCCGGTGAAGGCCCCTTTCACGTAGCCAAACAGCTCGCTCTCCAGCAGTTGCTCCGGAATGGCGGCGCAGTTGATGGCGATGAAAGGCTTGTCATGGCGAGGGCTGTGGCGGTGAATGGCGCGGGCCACCACCTCCTTGCCGGTACCGCTCTCACCGCAGACCAGCACGCTGGAGGGGCTCAGGGCGATGCGATGGAGCAGTTTTTTCAACGCCCGCATCGGCTTGCTTTCGCCGATCAGCAGCGCCATGCCCTCGTCCGGCTCCAGCGGTTGGCTCAGGGCCGGATGGGACTGGTGAAACGCCATCAGAAACAGCTGCTGGCCCTGCACATGGTGCAGCTGGCCTATGATGAGCTCCTGGCGATCAGCCAGTGTGATGATGTGCTGCATGTGCCCGGTCAGCCCCTGCTGGGCGAAGGTGAGCGGACGCACGCCAATCTCGCGCCCCAGCAACTGCTCTTGCTGGCAGTTGAGCTGCTTGAGCGCCACCTCGTTGGCATAGCGCAGCTGGCTCTTCTCGTCGAGCAGCAGGCAACCCTGATCCATGTGACTCATCAGGGTCAGGAACACCTTGTTGACCCCGTCTGACAAGCCACGGGAATCGAGCAGCTTGGCCACGAAGATGCAGGAGATGTGCTGCACATAGTCGCACACCTCCTGCAGGTTGTTATTGAGGCGGGCCTGCTGCTCGGCGTTGAAGGCCACCAGGCTGATGACCCCGATGCAGGTCTCCTCCACCATGATGGGCACCCCGAGGAAGGCGCGTTCCCGGCAGCTATCCTTGCAGCTGCACCCCTCACAGACAGGATCCTCGCTGGTGTGGGTGACTATCTTCTCGCTCTGGTGCTCTATCACGTAGCGCAACAAGCGGGAGTCCCCCTCCAGCTGGCGGCCGAAAAACGTGCCGTAAGGCCCGGTTCCCGCCACCCGCACCATGTTGGCGTCGACGATTTCCACTTCCAGTTGCAGCACGCTGGCCAGCATCTTGGCAAAGCGCAAGATGGTGGGCTGGATCTGCATCAACAAACATTGGTTACTGACGGACATCATGCTGTTCATCCCTTGGCTCCCACCCAGGGTGGGATTCATGCTGGCCAGATACTATGCCAATTCGACGGCAGCAACTTCGCCGAGGATCACGAAAAGGGAACTTGCACTCCCCCCTCTGCCGGGAGTGAGAGTTGGCGCAGACAGGGGAAAATAAGAGCGAAGGAGCAAGCCAGGGACGCCAGCAGGCGTCCTTGCAAGCAACACGGGGTCAACCGCCCAGATGCAGGGCCAGCCAGACCGCCAGCGGGATCACCACGACCGAGAGCGCATTGCCGCCGAGCACGATACTGGCCACCTTCTCGGGCTGGCACTGGTACTGCTCGCACAGCATGTAGTTGAGCACCGCAGGGGGCAACGCCACCGACAGCATCAGCAGCGGGATCCACTCCGCCTGCAAGGGCAGCAACCAGACCGCCAGCCAGAGCGAGACGCCGCCCGCCAACAGGTAGAGCAGGTTGCACTTGAGGGCGAGCCCCAGGTGGTCAAGCTCCCCTTCCATCAGGCGGATACCGAGGGCAAACAGCATCAGGGGCACCGAGATCTGGCCGAGCAAGGAGGCGCTGGTCACCAGGTATTCCGGCAGCGCAATGTGCAGGTTAGCCACCAGCAAACCGGCGAAGGCGGCCCACAGCACCGGGCTGCGCAGCCAGAGCCAGCGGGAGGTGTTGGCCGAGAGGATGAACATGCCCACCGAGAAGTGGAGCAGGTTGGAGAGCACGAACAGTATGATAATGGCGCCCAGCTGCTGCTCGCCAAAGGCCAGCACCATCAGCGGAATGCCGAGGTTGCCCGTGTTGCGAAACATGGCGGGCAGGATCAGCGCCGGCCGGCTGATGCTTGTTAGCCTGAGCAAGGAGAGCAGCAGACCCGGCAACAGGATAACCAAGGCCCCCGCCGCGATGAGCGGCAGGTGGGCCATCAGCGCCAGCGGGTACTTGACCAGTGCCGAAAACACCAGCGCCGGGGTAAACAGCTCGATATTGGCCCGGTTGACATAGCCCAACGCCCCGCCCGGCCGCAGCCGGCCATAGAGTGCGCCGAGGCCCACCACGGCAAACACGGGGATGACGATATTGAGCAGTGCGCTGAACATGGGCGGGCTCTTTACAGTTCGCGGGCGGGTGGCCCCATCAGCAAGACGGGATCCAGTGTCACTTCCAATGTGCCGTTGCTGACCCAGAGCTGACCGTCGGAGATGGTGCAGGTGAGGTGCATGGTGCGCGCCACCATGGCGGTCAGTGGCAGGGTCTGACTGTCGGAAAGCTCGATCACCGTGAGGTTGTCGTGCTGGCTGAGCTTGCCCTGATTCTGCTTCCACCAGACGTGGGTGCCACGGCCACCGTAGAGGTAGAGCACCACATGACGGGAGCGGTTGCACGCCTTCTTCAGACGGCGCTCGTCGGGCTGGCCCAGTTCGATCCAGAGCTCGATTTCGTCGGAGTAGTTCTTGCGCCACAGCTCGGGCTCGTCGTCGGCACTGAGCCCCTTGGTGAACTCCAGCCGCTCGGCGGCGTGCCAGGCGAAAGCCGCCAGCCGGATCATCATGCGCTCATCGGTCTCGGAAGGGTGACGAGCCAGGGTCAGTGAGACGTCCTGATATTGGTGGCGGTCCATGTCGGACAGGCTGAGTTGAGCCTTGAATACGGTTGCCTTGAGAGCCATAGAAACCTTGAATACCTTGAGTGATCAATCCGGGGTGGAAAAACTGCGCGTCAGTGTAATCAAAATCGGCGATCGGTTCGACCACCTTGACCACACATTTGGCCTGAGCCTCGCGGATAAGTGTCGAAAAAGGCTAAAAAAAAATGCCAGTCCGAAGACTGGCATTTGGCGGTATGAACGAAAGAAGCGTATCACTTCTCGGCGGACTTGACCCCGAAGGCATTGAGCAGCAAGCAGCAGGTCACTGCCACCGCCACAAACCCGCTCAGGAAGATAAAGGGCATGGCCCCGTATCCCAATACAGTCCAGATGGTTTGTTCAAGCAGACTCATTATGTGTCCTTCATCCAGTGAAATGGGTGTTCCTTTCGTGACGGGGTTATCTCCCCGTTCCTGATGACGCTATTTGACCCCAACCGGCGCCTGAGTCCTATGCCACCAAAGTAATAAATAGGGGGCTACTTTGCGCTGGATCAACAATTTAGCCCTTGGCCAGGCCAAATATGGACACAATTCAACCCATGTTGCCTGCCGCCCCTTCAGGGATCGCACAAAATGCAGGAGGCGACCCGGGGGTCGCCTCCTTGAGATGGGCCCTGCCGTCACCGGCACGACACTCTGCTTAATAGAAGCTCAACTGCTCCGCCGCCATCGCCTTGAGACGCTCACAGGGTGCAAAGCGGTCGCCGTAGCGTTTCTGGTAGTGCTCGAGGCGCCCCACCAGATGTGCTATGCCGAGCGTGTCCATGTAACGGAACGGGCCGCCGAGGAAGGGCGGGAAGCCGATGCCGAAGATGGCGCCTATGTCGCCGTCACGGGCCGAGGCCACCACGCCGCTGTCCAGCGCCATGGCTGCTTCGTTGAGCATCATCAGCACGCAGCGTTCGGCCATCTCCATCCGGGATTGCTTGGGCACAGGCTTGACTCCCAGCACGGCGTAGACGCTCTCGTCCACCGTCTTCTTGCCCTCTTTGCCGGTCAGCTTGTTGCGCGGCGCCGCCTTGCCGTAGAGGTAGAAGCCCTTGCCGTTCTTGCGTCCCTTACGATCGTTTTGCAGCAGCTTGTCGAACGCCTTGGGCGCCTGGAACTGCTCGCCGCCCAGCTCTTTCTCCAGAATGGGGGAGATCTTGGCACCCACGTCTATCCCCACCTCGTCGAGCAGGGCGATGGGGCCGACTGGAAAACCGAAATCGAGCAGGGCACCATCCAGCACCTCCACCGGCTCCCCTTCCAGCACCAGCCGCGCCGCCTCGTTCATGTAGGGGGCCAGGATACGGTTGACGTAGAAACCGGCCTCGTCTTTCACCACGATGGGCGTCTTGCCCTGGGCACGGGCAAACGCCAGCGTGGTGGCCACCGTCTCGGCACTGGTGCCAGCGTGAGGAATAATCTCGGCCAGCGGCATCTTGTCCACCGGGCTGAAGTAGTGCAGCCCCACAATCCGCTCCGGGTGCGCCGCCTCGGCCGCTATCTGGTGAATAGGCAGGGAGGAGGTGTTGGAAGCAAAGACGGTGTGGTCACCGCATTCGCGCTCCACCTCCTTCACCATCTGATGTTTAAGCGCGAGATCTTCAAACACCGCCTCCACCACCATGTCCACCCGGTGAAAACCCGAGTAGTCCAACGTGCCTGACAGCAGGCTCATCTGCTTCTCCAGCTCGCTGCGCAACATGTGGCGACGCTTGAGCTTCTTGGCCAGGATCTCGTAGCTGTAGCGCATGGCATTGCCGATACCGGCGTTGGCCACATCCTTGATCCGCACCGGCACCCCCGCCTTGGTGGCGGTCACGAAGGCGATGCCGCCCCCCATCAGGCCCCCGCCCAGCACGGCGGCGTGAGTGACCTTGCGCGGTTCGGCCCCCTGATAGGTGACCTCCTTCTTCATCTCGGTGGTGGCAAAGAAAATGGAGCGCAGGGCGGCGGATTCCGCCGTCATCACCAGCTCGCCAAAGTGGCGGGATTCGGCGGCAAGGCCTGCCTGCATGCCCTCTTCCACCCCGATGCGTACCACCTCGAGGATCCGCTCCGGCGCCGGGTAGTTGCCCCGGGTCTTGGCTTTGACCCCCTTGCGGGCCTGATCGAACAGGACCTTGCGACCCAGCGCATTGGTCTCCAGCAGCTTGCCCTGCAGATCCCGCTTCAGCTCGTGGCGGGGTTTGCCCTTCTTGGCCAGCTTGATGGCGGCCGCAAGCAGGATGGAAAGTGGTACCACATCGTCCACCAGTCCCAGTTTTTTGGCCTGTTTGGCTCTTACCGGCTTGCCGGTCAGCATCAGATCCAGTGCCTTGGCCACCCCGATGAGGCGCGGCAGCCGCTGGGTCCCGCCAGAGCCCGGCAGCAAGCCCAGTTGCACTTCCGGCAGTCCCAGCACGGTTATACCGTGATCGGTCACCACCCGGCCATGACAGGCCAGCGCCAGCTCCAGCCCGCCGCCAAGGCAGGGGCCATGAATGGCGGCGATCACCGGGATGGCCAGCGACGCGATCTCGGCAAAGATCACCTGCCCTTCCCGCGACAGCGTCTGGGCATCCTGGGCACTGCTACAGGCCGCCAGCATGCTGATGTCGGCACCGGCGATGAAAGAATCCTTCTTGCCGGAGACCACCACCAGACCGATCAGCTCCTTGTTGGCCTTCACCTCGGCCAGCACGGTGCGGACCTCGTCCACGAAGGCGGCCTTCAGGGTATTCATGCTCTCGCCCGGTACATCCATGGTGAGAATACCGATGCCATCCTGGCGTACCGCCAGGGAAAAACTCTTCTCGCTCATCACTCTACCTCCAACACCATGGCCACACCGAGCCCACCCGCCGCACAGGCGGTGTTAAGCCCCAATCCCCCACCCCGACGACGCAGCTCGTGCAGCGTCTGGGTGATCATGCGCGCGCCCGTCGCGGCAAAAGGATGGCCGTAGGCCAGGGAGCCACCGAGGACGTTGAACTTGTCCATGTCCACTTCACCTATGGCTTGGCTGCGCCCCAACTTGTCACGGGCAAACTCGGCGCTCGCAAACATCTTGAGGTTGGCCAGAGTCTGGGCGGCAAACGCCTCGTGCATGTCGATCAGGGTGAGATCGGCGAGGGTGATGCCGGCGCGGTCCAGCGCCAGCGGCGTAGCATAGGAGGGACCCATCAGCATGTCCTGCCAGACATCGATGGCAGAGAAGGCGAAGCTGCGGATATAGCCAAGCGGCTCAAGTCCCAGCTCTTTGGCCCGCCCTTCGCGCATCAGCAGCACCGCGGCGGCGCCGTCGGTAAGCGGGGTGGCGTTGGCGGCGGTCACTGTGCCATGCACCCGGTCAAACACGGGTTTGAGCTTGGCGTAGCTCGCCAGATCAGACGCTTCGCGGATGTTGTTGTCCCGCTCCAGCGGCGACGTGTAGGGGGGCACATGGGCGGTAAACACCTCGCCGCTCAACTTGCCATCGGCCCAGGCTTGCGCCGCCAGACTGTGGGAGCGGTGGGCCAGCGCATCTTGCGCCTCGCGGCTGATCTGGTGGCTCTTGGCCATCTGCTCGGCGGTCTGCCCCATGGAGAGGCCAGTGGAATACTCGGCCACAGCGGGCGGCACCGGCATCAGATCCTTGATCCTCAATGTCCGCAGAATATTGAAGCGCTGCTGCAGGTTACGTGCCTTGTTGAGGTCCACCAGGGCGCGCGCCAGCTTCTTGCTGACGCCGATGGGCAGCACGGAGGAGGAGTCTGCCCCGCCGGCGATGGCGATGTCGACCGTGCCGGCCATGATGGATTCGGTGACGTTAGCCACCGCCTGGAAACTGGTGGCGCAGGCGCGCGACACGCTATAGGCATCCGTGGTAACGCTCATGCCGGTGCCGAGCACGATTTCGCGGGCTATGTTGGGCGCTTCCGGCATCTGTACCACCTGGCCGAACACCAGCTGGTCGATGAGTGTGGGATCGAGATCGGTGCGGGCGAGCAGCTCGCTCACCACCAGCTTGCCAAGATCCACCGCGGGCACGCCGTGAAAGGCGGTGGCCTGCTTGGCAAAGGGGGTACGCAAACCCGCCACGACGGCAATCCGTTCGCCCTGGCGAGTCGTCAGTTTCAATGGCTGTTTCATCCTGGCTCCTTGGGTTAAAAGGCAGAGGTCTGACCTCATTGCGCCACATCTTAACAATCCACTCACAAATTTCATACGGCTGATTGAAACTTAATTGGCCCCATCTTTGCCCCCTCCCTCGCCCTCGGGGGCCAACTGGAGTATAAAAAGAGCAACCTCCATAAAAACAACGGGTTCATCACATGGCAGCAGCCGAGTTCAGACAGCTTGGGGACTATCTTGGCAGTCAAATTCTGGGACAGGGAGCACTGATAGAAGGGCTGCTGATCGCCCTGCTATGTGAAGGACATGTGTTAATCGAAGGCGCCCCCGGTCTTGCCAAAACCCGCGCCGTCAAGGCGCTGGCCGGGGCCGTGGAGGGGCGTTTCGCCCGCATCCAGTTTACCCCCGACCTGCTGCCTGCCGATCTCACCGGCAGCGAGGTGTTTCACCCGCAAGACGCCAGCTTAGTGTTCCAGCCCGGCCCCCTGTTCAACCACCTGGTGCTGGCGGACGAAATCAACCGGGCCCCCGCCAAGGTGCAATCCGCGCTGCTGGAAGCCATGGCCGAGCACCAGATAACAGTGGGCAAGAAGAGTTGGCGCCTGCCACCGCTGTTCATGGTTGCGGCGACCCAAAACCCCATAGAGCAGGAAGGGACCTACCCGTTGCCGGAGGCCCAGCTCGACCGCTTCCTGCTCAAGCTGCTGGTGGAGTACCCCAGCCCTGCCATGGAGCTCGCCATCTTGCAACTCAACGCCCGCGGCGAACAGCTGACGCCACCGCCAGTCACCCTGAGCCAGGCCGACCTGCTGGCGGCCCGCTCAGCGGTACAGGCAGTCCAGATGCAGGGGCGACTCGAGCACTATCTGGTGCAATTGGTGTGCGCCACACGCCCGGACAGTGGCCTGTGCCCCGAGCTTGCGCCCCTTATCGCCGTGGGTGCCAGCCCCAGGGCCAGCATAGGCCTGGCCCGCGCCGCCCGCGCCAAGGCTTGGCTCGCCGGACGGGACTTCGTGCTGCCGGAAGACATACAACAACTGGCGCCGGCCATACTGCGCCACCGCCTCATTCCCAGCTATCAGGCGCTGGCAGACAACCTGGACAACGACATCCTGATCGCCCGACTACTGGACGCAATACCGTGCCCTTGACTTCCCACCCGGCCCCCCGCGCACATCCCGATATTGCCCTCACCCTGGCCCAGTTGCTGGCCATCCGGCTGTGGGCGAGACAGGGGCCGAAGCCGCGTGTCCAACCGGCCCAGCAGGGCCGGCTTGGCCGCATGCCGGGGCTCACCTTTCGCGAGCTGCGCGCCTATCAGGCGGGGGATGAGGTGCGCCACATCGACTGGCGGGTCACTGCCCGGCTCGGTCGCCCCTACACCCGACTCTACAGCGAGGAGCAGGATCAGGCCCACTGGCTGCTGCTCGATCTCTCCCCCGCCATGTACTTCGGATCCCGTTGCCAACTCAAGGCTCGCCTGGGCTGCGAGCTGGCGGCGGCCCTCTTGTGGCAGGGGGAGAAACAGGCCAACACCCTGATCTGCCACGGCGTTGAGTGCCATGTCCACCCCCAGCGCGGCCCCTTGGTGCCCTTGCTGGAGGCCCTGTGTCACCACTACGACAAGGGGCTGGATCGCACGCCCCTGCCGCGATCACTGGCCCAGACCCTGGCACGGCTCACCCTGCCTCATGGCGCCAGATTGACGATCATCACGGATCACCAACCCTGCGATGCGGCCCTCTGCCAGCAGTTGCAACTGCTCGGTCGACGCCACGACATCCACTGCTGGCAGATCCGGGATCCGCTGGAGGCAGACCTGCCCGACCAGGGACGGCTGGCGGTGCAAGCGGGCAGACAGAGAGGCTGGCTCGACGCCACCCAGCCAGGCTTTGCCCACCGCTATCAACGGGCGGCCGAGCGGCTGGCCCGGCAAAACCATCAGCAACTGCTGCCGCTGGTGCAGCGTCTCTACCGGCTCGACAACGGCCAGCCGCTGCAACGCCAGTGGCAGGAGGGCGCATGTCGCCAGTTCTGAGCCTGCTCGCCGCCATCTCCAGCGCGCCTCCCGTGTCCGCGCTGGCAGCGCAGCTGCGCGACATCCACCCTGGCCCCATGTTGACCCAGGCACCGGATCCCCGCCTTCAGGGCTGGTGGGCGCTGCTGATCATACTGCTGATGGGGGCGCTGATCGGCCCAGCCCTGCTCAGCCTGCTGCGCTATCGCCACTGGCAGCGACAAATCGACTGGCAGGCGCCCGAGCTGGTGCCCCGACTGCAGGCCGCGCTGCGTGAGGCCGCCCTTGGCCGCTGGCCCGAGGCGCGCACCTTGCAAGGGGAGGCCTGGCTCGCGTTTCTGGACAGGCAGGGAGGCAGCCAGTTCCGTGAGTTTGCCCCCCTGTGGCCACACTGGCTCTACGGTCAGGGGATACCGGATCCCCGCCAACGGGAGGCGCTGCGCCGCGCCTACCTCCGTTGGGGGCGAGCCTGCTGCTGCCTGCCACAGAGGGTGATCACACTGAGGATCCGTTGGCAACAGGGTCTGGCGCGCCTTCGCGCAAGGAGCTCATCATGATCCTCGCCTGGCCCTGGTTTGCGCTGGCACTGGTAGTGCCACTCCTGGTGCGCTTCGGCCTGCCGCCGCGTTCAACCGACCAGCACAATGGAACTACGCTGGCGCACGACGGCTTTCCTCTGTTGCGTGCCCACGCCGGCCAGCCACTCTGGCGCATGGCCCTGTGCTGGTGCGCCCTGGTGCTGGCCCTGTGCCGCCCCCAATGGCAGGAGCCGCCCCTCGTCAGTTACCAGAGCAGCCGGGATCTGATCCTGGCGGTGGATCTCTCCGACAGCATGCGTACCCAGGACATGCTGGATGAGGGGGAGCAACGGGACAGGCTCAGTGCGGTGCGCCAGCAGATAAGTCAGCTGATCCAGGCCCGCCCCGGCGATCGCATCGCCCTCATCGTCTTCGCCGATCACGCCTACCTGCTTTCGCCCCTGACCCAGGAAACCCAGGCTCTGCTCACCCTGGCCCGCGAGCTGGACTTCGATCTGGTGGGCCGCACCACGGCACTGGGGGAAGCCATACTGCTGGCCCGCCAGCACGCCGACCCCAACCGCCCCACCGCTCTGCTGCTGGTCACCGATGGTCGCAACACGGCGGGCAGCGCCGATCCCCTGAGCGAGGCAAAACGGGCCGCTGCCAGCGGCATGACCCTCTATACCCTGGGGGTGGGGGCCGATCCCGATACCTTCGCCGAGGCACTGGCTCCGGCTCAGAGCGATCCCAGCACCGAGCTGGACGAGGCCCTGCTGCAACAACTGGCCAAGATGGGCCATGGCCGCTATTTCCGCGCCCGCACCCAAAGCGATCTCGATGCCATCAACCAGACCCTGGATACCCTGGAGCCCCTCGCCACGCCCCACACCCACTATCGACCCAACGTCGAGCTCTACCCCTGGCCGCTGGCGCTGGCCTGGCTGCTGTTGAGCTGGCCCGCCCGGCTGCGCTGGCCCCACTCCTTGCGTCTACGCTGGCGACTGCCACGGGGGCAGGCTCATGATTAAACCACGCTGCCAGGGATGGCCGTCATGGAGCTGATCCTCTTGCGCCCGCTCTGGCTGCTGGCCCTGCTGCCCTGGCTGTGGCAGGGCTGGCGTCGTCGCCGGCAGCCACCGTTGCTCGCCCCTGCCATGCAGGCCTACCTGCTGCCGGGGCGCCGCCGTACCCTGCCCTGGCTCTGGCTGGCGGGTCTGCCCGTCATACTGGCCCTCAGCGGCCCCGCCCTGCGCCAGCAGAGCCAGGCCATCCCGACACCGGCCCTCGACATCTGGTTACTGGATCTCTCCCGCTCCATGCTGGCTACCGATCTGCTGCCAGACAGAGCCACCCGGGTGCGGGTGCTGCTGCAGGATATGTTGGCCGAGGCCCACCCTGGCAAGGAGGGGCGCCCCATCGCCCTCATACTGTTTGCCGGCGATGCCTACCTCGCCATGCCTGCCACCCGGGATCACCAGGCGATGGCGCTGCTGTTGCCCGACCTGCGCCCGGCCATCATGCCCAAACAAGGGAGTGCCCCCGAGCGCGCCGTGGCGCTGGCGCTCGACCAGATCCCCCCGGGCCAGCAAGCACGCCTGCTGCTGGTCACCGACGGTCTCTCGGCGCAGCAGGCAGAGAGGATCCGTGCGCTCTGGCCCTGTCAGGGCAGCCTGTTTTGTCATCAGCAGGCGGCGCCCCGCCTCGATATCCTGCTCGCCAACGGCGGCAAAAGCAGCAGGCTGCCGCCCGCCACCAGCGAGATACAAGGCTTTGGCGCAACCTTAGGCCGCGAGCTGCCCGCCCCCGATGTGGCTACCATGCAGCAGCTGGCCAGCGAGCTTGGCGGTCAGTTGCAATGGCTGCAGGCCGGGCTGCCACGCTTTGCCCCCCTCCCCATGAGCCAGACGCTGACGGCCCATCAGTCACGGGATCTGGGCCCCTGGTTGCTGCTGCCCCTGCTGCCCCTGGCCCTGCTGGCCCGCGTCGGCACGCTCTGGCTGCTTCTGCTGGCCGCAGGTACTGGCCTCTTCAGTCCACCTCCCTTGCAGGCCAGCCCAGCCTCCGCGTTATCCACGCAGGAGAGCCAGGCCTGGCAAGCGTTCCAGCAGGGGCACTATCTGGCAGCGGCTCGCCGCTTCCAGGACCCCGTCTGGCAGGGGAATGCCTGGTACAGAGCCGGTGACTACGCCCGGGCCGTCGCCGCCTACACCCGAGCCAACAGTGCAACCGCCCACTACAACCGGGGCAATGCGCTGGTACAGCTCGGGGATCTGGTCGCCGCCGAACAAGCTTATCTGGCAGCGCTGGCGCTAGAGCCCGGCCACCAGGATGCACTCTATAACCTCGCCCTGCTGCGAGCCCAGCCGCCCCAGGCCAGCCCGGCTGCGCAAGATCCCAAGCCCATCGACGCCCCCGAGCAGGCCACCACCCCGGACGCGCCGCTGCCGCCAGCCCCCCCCGTGGTGCTGCTGGAGCAGCGGCTGCGCAAGGAGGCCGAGCGTCGTCAGCTCAAGGAAGAGGTGAAAGGCACCTGGAATAGAGCACTGAAAGGGGATGACACCTGGTGAAAATCAATCCTCTGCTGTGTTTGCTGCCTTGCTGGCTGCTGCTCTGCCTGCTTTCAACCCCTGTGCTGGCCGCGCCGCCAAGGGCAGAGCTGTTGCCGGGGGCCGACAGCCGTGACTGGCTGCTGGTCATAGAGGCGGACGGGGAGCGCCAGAGCAACGAACTCGTCATCGCCCCCCTGCTGCGCCAGTTCGCAGTGGGCAAGGTAACCATGAGCCGGGTCACCACTCCCGTGCACAGCCTGACCCGTTGGCAGATCCCGCTGCACACCCTGGATACGAGCCCCGAGGTTGTGCCCTCCCTATCACTTGGGCAGGAGCAGACTCCAGCCTTGCCCCTGCCGCTGCGCCGCCAGGCGGGCACACTGGTAGCGCAACCCAGCCAGGCCATCTCCCCCATAGAGCTGCAGGCCAGGGTGCTGCATCAGGGGCCGCTTTATCCGGGCCAACCCTTCATCTATCAACTCAGCCTCTGGTTACCCGCCAACATGGAGGCCCCCAACCTCACAGAGCCAGCCAGCGACGCCTTCACCATTCGCCGCCTGGGCGAGGATCAGTGGCAGGCCCCGGCAGGGTCAGGACTGCCGGGCCGGCTGACCCGCAACTGGCTGCTGCAGGCCAGAGAGCCCGGGCTACATCCGCTGGTGTCGCCGCGTTTTCAGGGCCGTCTGCCCCAGGATAACGGCACCAGTGACCCCCTCTCGGCCAGAGCGGACACCCTGTTTGTGAAAATCGACCTGGCGCCGCAGCAACCAGTGGCCAGCCAGTTGACCCTGAGCCAGCAGTTAAGCCCGGCCTCGGGTGCCAGGGTGGGAGAGCCGGTGATCCGCACCCTGACGCTGGTGATGGAAGGGGGCGATGGCAACCGGCTCACCCTGCCCAAGCTCACCGGGCCCGCTGCCCTGCCCGCCGCAATGGCGGCAAGACCGGATGGAGAACAGCAGCAGGAGCGCTTTCTCGCCAAGGGAGTGCTGCGCTTCGAGCGCCAGTGGCGTCAGGCCTTGACGGCCACAGCGCCAGGCGACTACCTGTTGCCAGCCATCACGCTGCCCTGGTTCAACACCCGGAGCGGGCGCATCGAATACGCCCGTCTGCCCGCCACCCCGCTGCGCATCGAGGCAGTCACACCGACACAGGAAGCCTTCACCGGACCAAACCATGAGAGCCTTTACTGGGTGATCTGGGCCCTGCTGCTGCGCGCCCTCTGGCAAGGGTGGCCACGCTGGCACGCCTTCTATCGCTTGCAGCGGGCACTGCGGCGCGAGGATGCAAACCATGCCAGAGCGACCTTGCTGGCATGGGCCAGCCTGCGCTGGCCACGACGCCATGCGCACCGCACCGCACACCTCACTGACTTGCCCTGTCGCCATGCCCCCGCGCTTGCCACCGGACTCGCCGCACTGGATCGCGCCTGTTTTGCCACCCAGGCCTCCCCCTCTGACCGTCAGCCCCCATGGCAAGGCCTCGCCGGCCCGCTATGCGCGTATGAACCTTTTGCGATAGCCTATGGCCTCATGCAACTGGCACGCCTGGGTCAATGACCCTTGGGGACACTCATATAAAGGAAGCCCAGCGATGGCGTTAGGTTTTTTCAAAAAAAAAGGAGCCACCGTCGGAAAGGATCCCACGGTTTCCCCGGTCTATGGAGGCATGGCAGACAAACAGACCAAATACGAAGCCCTGGTGCATGCCCTGCACGGGGACATTTATCGCTACGCCTACTGGCTATGTCGGGATCCGCAGGTGGCGGAGGATCTGGTGCAGGAGACTTTCCTGCGCGCCTGGAAGGGCATCGACTCGCTGCTCGATGACAAGGCCGCCAAGGCCTGGCTCATCACCATATTGCGACGGGAGAATGCCCGCCGGTTCGAGCGCAAGCAGTTCGATCTCATCGATCTCGACGAGCATCCCCAGAGCGATCCGGATGCCTTGCACAACGAGCAGGAGATGGAAAACGAGTGGCTCAGACGCCATATAGCCCGCCTGCCCGCCGAGTATCAGGAGCCCCTGCTGTTGCAGGTGCTGGGGGGCTTCAGCGGCGACGAGATAGCGGCGCAACTGGGATTGAACAAGAACACCGTCATGACTCGCCTGTTTCGGGCCCGCAACCAGATCAAAGAGGCCATGGAGTCAACGACACAACAGAGAGGACACACCAATGGATGAGCTGGAATTTCGCCGGCGGGCCATCACCCATCCGCTGGAGCATGATCCCGCCTTTCTCGATGCGGCGCAGGCCTCCCCCGCCAATCGCAAGCATCTGGACGAGATGAAGCAGCTGGACCGTCGCCTGCATCAGGCGCTGGAGGTCGAGGTACCGGCCGGGCTGGCCGAGCGCATCCTGCTCAGGCAGGCGCTGAACGCCGAACAGGAGAGCCAGGTTCCCCTGCAAGTAAGCCCGCGCAGCCAATGGCGCCCGCTGGCCATGGCTGCTTCGGTCGCCTTCCTGCTCGGCATGAGCACCCGCTGGCTCAGCTGGCCGCTGACGCCACCGGCTGAACTCTCCCTTGCCCAGGTTGCCATGGCCCACGTCTACGGGGAGGAGCCCTTCATCAAGGATGTGGATGAGAAGGTGAGCCTGCGCACCATCAACGCCAAGATGGAGAAATATGGCGCCACCCTGATGGGCATGCAAGACCTGAACGTCACCTACGTCAATCACTGTGCTTTTTACCAGGGACCGGCGCTGCACATGGTGTTTCAAGGCAAGATGGGACCCGTGACCCTGTTCCTGGTGCCCAAGCATGTGCCACTCACCCTGCAGCCCACTTTCGAAGATGGCCAGCTCAAGGGGGAGATAGTACAACTCAAGGGGGCCAACATGGTGTTAATCGGTGACATGCAGGAGCCACTGGATCCGATGGTGCAGGCGCTGGGGTCCCGTCTGCACTGGTCGATTTAACAGGAGTTAACCCAATCCTGACTCGCATCGCATCGAGTCAACTGCACGGGCAGACAATCCGGTTGTCTGCCCGTTCCTCTCCTTTCCCACCACAATCCTCACTCATTTGCCGCCCAATCACTGCAAATGGTCAAAATTATTTTTGTGATGCGGATCAGCATTAACGCTCGGATTTCATTCAATAAGTGGCAAAAGAGACTATTTAAACGCCAAGTTAAAACAAATGATTAACACAATAGTCACTTTTATGTATTCTGCTGTCACTGGTCTGATTTCTTACCTCCTACCAGAACCATAGAATCACGCCAGAATTGAATGGGAAGAAGCTGAAATAACAACAGATCTTGTCATATACGGTGGCAAAAAAGCCCTGATGCTGACAGAAAATCTGCCTACAAGAGAGAACACTATGACAACTGCCTTTTTCAAAAAGAGCCTGATCGCTGCCGCCGTCACCCTGGCCAGTACCCAAACCTTCGCCTCCGCGTTCCAGCTGAACGAACACTCAGCCTCCGGTCTGGGTCGCGCGTACTCAGGGGAAGCCGTCGTGGCGGACAATGCCTCCGTGGTGTCACGCAACCCGGCAGCCATGACCCGCTTTGACAAGATGGCACTCTCCGTCGCCGGCACCTATATCAAGCCGGATGTGGATGTAAATGGTGATATCTATGCCGGCCCCACCAAGTTGGCAAGCGCCAGCGAAAGCGGTATCGCGCCAAGCGCCTTCGTGCCTGCCACCTACTTCATCCAGCCGCTGAACGATCAGTGGGCATGGGGTGTCGGCATATTCTCCAACTACGGTCTGTCCACCGAATATTCCGACAACTTCAACGCGGGCTCCATCGCCGGCAACACAGAGCTGCTGACCGTCAATATCAACCCGAACATCGCCTACCGCGTCAACCAGCAATTCAGTGTCGGTGCGGGTCTGAACCTGGTGTATGCCGAGGCTGAATTGAACCGCCGAGCCGGTGTGCTGGCCGCCGTGCCGCCACTGAGTGGCGTGCCGGGCATCGGCAAGGACACCATCGTCAGCCACATGAAAGGGGATGACTGGGGTTACGGCTGGAACGTGGGCACCATGTATGAGGTGAACGAGAACAACCGTTTCGCCCTGACCTATCGCTCCCAGGTAGACCTGACCTTCAAGGGTGACTATCGGGGAACCTCCTCCGGCTTCAAGACAGTCGGTGGCGAACTGCCGCTGGAGCTGCCAGCCCAGGCCGAATTCGCCGGTTACCACCGCCTGAACCAGCAGTTTGCCACGCATTACTCGGTGAGCTGGACCGACTGGAGTGCCTTCCAGGAGCTCAAGGCCACCAGCGGCCAGTGCAACAGCGCTGACGGTGTCGGTGTCTGCCTGCACAAGCCGGAGAAGTTCAAGGACTCCACCCGTTACTCGCTGGGCGGCACCTGGTACATCAATCCCGCTTGGGAAGCTCGCATCGGCTTCGCCTACGACAAGACTCCGATCACGCAGGAATACCGCAGCCTGAGTATCCCGGACTCCGATCGCATATGGTACAGCGCCGGTGCCACCTACCACATCGACAAGGACATGAGCGTCGATTTCGGTATGGCCTATCTGGACGGCAAGAAAGTTGACGTCAACGAGAAGCTGGTCGAAAACAGCGAAGCGCTGCGCTGGAAGGGTACCTCCCACGGTAACGCCCTGCTGGCCTCCGCTCAGTTCAACATGAAATTCTGATCGTCAGCCAATTGAAAAGAGCGCCTACGGGCGTAATGCCAGTCAGTTAAGCATTTTTATGACTAAATATTCGAGATATTGAATATCAAAAACTGTTCCATGGTTGAAGAGTCAATTTGGCTCCAACCCTTGCCCTGACTGGCATGCAATAAAAAGAGGGAGGCATCATGCCTCCCTCACTCTTTAGCCCTTATCCCCTGCGGGTTGGGACTCAAATTCTCTTAACTGACTTGCATTACGCCTACGGGCGCTCTTTTTTTTATGACCAATTTCGTTTTCAGCGTACAGCTGTAGCAAACAGTTGTTCACTTTTCCTTTTTTATCAAGCTATTAGCCCCCTATCCCTCAGCATTTAATCTTGTTTTTCTCCCCGCAGCGCCTCTGCCGTTGCCTTACTGGTCATACCATATAAAATCCTGCACCCAACCATAAGACAGATTGAACGCCAAGTTCACTTTCAAGGACCATCCCATGCACTCCACCATGACGCCGTCTCTCATCGCCCTGCTGATGCTATCAAGCCAGGCCCAGGCGGCAGGTTTCCAGCTGGCAGAACAATCCGCCACCGGCATGGGCCGCGCCTTCGCAGGCGAGGCCGCTATCGCCGACAATGCCAGCGTGCTCTCCCGCAACGCCGCCGCCATGACCCGCTTCGATCGCATGGCCTTCTCCGGCGGCTTCATCTATGTGCGCCCCGACGTCAACATCCAAGGGATCACCCGGGTACCCACCGCCATGGGACCCGTTACGCTGGATGCGAGCGCCCACGACATTGCCGATGATGCCTGGATACCGAACGCCTACCTGATAGTGCCGCTCAATGAACAGTGGCGACTGGGGCTGGCAGCGACCGCCTACTACGGCCTCGGCGTCGAGATGCCGGACAACTATAATGCCGGTCACTTCGGCAATGTCTCCGATATCAAGACCCTGGATCTGGGTGCCTCACTGGCCTATCGCATCAACCGTGTCTGGTCTGTCGGTGCCGGTATATCCGCCATTCAGGGGGAAGGGGAAGTGGGTGGCACCTTCCCCTCCAACAACAAGATCGCCAAGCACCTGAAGGGGGATGGCTGGGCCATGGGCTGGAACCTGGGTACCCTGCTGACGCTGTCGGATGCGACTCGCATCGGCCTCTCCTACCGCCACGACGTGACCCTGAGGCTCTCTGGCGATGCCATCGGCATCGATCAAAACGATCAGCCATTTACCGATACCGGCAGCCTGGAACTCCCCCTGCCCGCCACCGCCGAACTGGCGCTGTTTCATCAGCTGACGCCTAGCCTGGCGCTGCACTCAAGTATCAACTGGACCAACTGGAGCAAGTTCGTGCAGCTCGAATCCGAGCTCGACCACCACGGTGTCATGCACATCAAGGACGAACATTGGGAAGACAGCTGGCGCTACGCTCTGGGCCTGACCTATCAGCTGGCACCACAATGGCAGCTGCGCTCCGGCCTGGCCTATGACCGCAGCCCGGTGCCGGCTGATCGCCGCACCATCTCAATCCCTGACTCTGATCGGGTCTGGTATAGCGCCGGGGTGGGTTACCAGATCGACCGCCACCTCTCGCTGGATCTGGGTCTGACCCTGATCGATGGCAAGAAGGTGGAGGTGACCGAAACCATGCAGCTGAAACCCGGGCTACCGCAGACCACCTCCACCTTCCAGGGTACCTCGGAAGGGGATGCCTGGCTGGCCGGCCTGCAGTTGAATTACCTCCTCTAGCCCAAGCAGAGGCAGATCTCTCCTGCCATACAAGCACTATGCCAGTTATTGACCGTTTCCAGTCCGGTAGCACTGGCATAGTGCGCATCTTCACAATAAAATCAGTCCAGTACCCACACTGGAGAGATGCATGTATTCATACGTAGCAAGGCAGCCCATCCTGGATCGGGAGTTGAATACCCACGCCTATGAGCTGCTGTTCCGCGACAGTCTGAATAATGTCTTTCCGGTGATCTCCTCCCAACAAGCCACAGCCAGACTGGTGGTCGAGCAGTTCCTGCAACAGAACATCGATCAGCTGCTCGGTGGGCATCCCTGCTTCATCAACTTCCCCCACTCCCTGTTGCTGGAGGGACTGGCCGAATGCCTGCCACAAGATAAGGTGGTCATCGAGATCCTGGAAGATGCCGATCCCGATGATGCCCTGCTGGCCAAGGTGCAGCAGCTGCATGGGCTGGGTTATCAGCTGGCGCTGGACGACTTCACCATGTCGGACGAGTGGGAGCGCTTCCTGCCCTATATCCACATCATCAAGTTCGATCTGCGCGCCACCTCGCTGTTGCGGATCAAGATGTTCATCCAGCAGCATAAGCACCTCTCGCTCACCTATCTGGCGGAGAAGGTAGAAGACAAAGCGGAGTTCGAACGGGTGAAAAAACTCGGTATCGATCTGTTCCAGGGTTTCTTCTTCAGTCGACCCGAAATGGTGAAACAGGCCACCATGGAGCCCGCTCAGGTGGTGGTGATGCAACTGCTTAACGTGGTCAATCAGGAGGAACCCGACCTCAATCGCATCGAGCAACTGCTAAGTCAGGACATATCGCTGTCACTCAAGCTGCTGCGTTACGTCAACCACCTGAAGAGCCACGCCAATCCGATCTCCTCCTTTCGCCAGGCGGCCGTCTATCTTGGCCACGCCCAGCTCAAGCGCTTTGTAACCCTGGTCGCCACCACCAGTGCGGGCCATGGCAAGAGCGCCGAGCTCTATCAGATGTCCATGATCCGGGCCCGTTTCTGCGAACTGCTGGCCCATGCCCATGCCCCTACCCAGCAGGCACAGCAAGCCTTCATCACAGGGTTGTTCTCGCTGCTGGATGTGCTGATGGAACAGCCGATGGACAAGCTGCTCGGCACCATTCCCCTGATCGAGGAGATCCGGGTCGCCCTGCTGGAACGCAAGGGCAACCTGGGGTTTTATCTCTCGTTCTGTGAGGATTATGAGAGTGCAAACTGGCAGCGCATCACCGCCAAAACGGCCCGGCTCGGGCTCAATGAAGAGAAGGTCAGCCAGCTCTATCTGGCCGCAACGGCCTGGGTCAACCAGCAACTCCAGGCCATGGCAGACACGGATTAACCCAGCTCGATGGCAACCGCCGTCGCCTCTCCCCCACCGATACACAGGCTAGCCACTCCCCGCTTCAGGCCACGCGTGCGCAACGCATGGATGAGGGTGACCAGGATCCGGGCACCGCTTGCCCCCAGGGGATGACCCAGCGCGCAGGCCCCGCCGTTCACATTCACCTTGTCATGGGGCAGCTTGCAGCCCGCCATCGCCAGCATACTGACCATGGCAAACGCCTCATTGACTTCGAACAGGTCAACCTCTTCCACTCGCCAGCCCACCTTGGCCAGCAAGCTATGGATGGCGCCGACCGGGGCGCTGGTGAACTCCGCAGGCGCGGCCGCATGACTCTGATAACCCACCAATCGTGCCAGCACGGGCAGATCCAGTTGCGCGGCCGTCTCGGCCCGCATCAGGATCAGCGCAGCCGCCCCATCCGAAATGGAGCTGGCGTTGGCTGCCGTGATGGTGCCCTGCTTGCTAAATGCCGGTTTCAAGTGAGGGATCTTATCGGGCCTGGCCTTGGCGGGTTGCTCATCCTCGGCAAGCAGCAGGGTATCTCCGGCCAGCACCGGTGCCAGCTCATCCCTGAAGGCACCGCTTTGTTGCGCCGCCAGGGCGCGCGCCAGGGAAGCGATGGCAAAAGCGTCCATGTCGGAGCGGGCCAGACCGGCGCGATCGGCACTCACCTGAGCGTAATGTCCCATCAGTTGTCCTTCATAGGCATCCTGCAGGCCATCAAGGAACATGTGATCCAGCACACTCTGATGCCCCATTCGAAAACCGCTGCGCGCCTTGTCAAGCAAGTAAGGCGCACGGCTCATGCTTTCCATACCGCCTGCGATCACGATGTGAGTGTCACCGAGGCGCAAGCCATCTGCCGCCAGCATCACCGCCTTCATGCCGGAACCACACACCTTGTTGACCGTGGTACAGGGGATGCTGTCCGGCAAGCCGGCCTTGAGCACCGCCTGACGCGCAGGCGCCTGGCCCACCCCGGCACTGAGCACATTGCCCATATAAGCTTCATCTATCTGTTCCCCCTTGAGGCCAGCTTGCACCATGGCGGCCGCAATGGCGCAAGCGCCTAGCTCAGGGGCAGACACATTGGCCAACGCCCCCTGGAAGGCCCCCATGGGGGTGCGTTTGGCCGCAACAATCACAATATCCATCAATTGCACTCTCCTTGTTACCTAGACATAACATATGCTGCTCCCGCTGCGGGAACAAGACTTGCGGGGCAGTTGACGTTTGGGTAAGGTACCAGCCTGCATTGACAACAAAATGACAGTCAAGATAGCGCCATGAACCGAACCAAGGATGACTCACGGACCTACAGCATCAGCGAACTGGCCCGTGAATTTGATGTGACGACCCGAAGTATTCGTTTTTATGAAGATCAGGGACTTTTGAATCCTACCCGTCAGGGACAGACCCGGATCTACAGCCGGCAGGACCGGGTACGCCTCAAGCTGACCCTGCGCGGCAAGCGGTTGGGTTTCAGCCTGGCGGATATCCGCGATCTGTTCGATCTCTACGATGCGGACAAGAGTAGCCGAACCCAGCTGCAGACCATGCTGGGGTTGATTGCCGACAAGCGGGAGATGCTGGAGCAGCAGCTGGAAGACATCAAGATGGTCCTGCTGGAACTCGATGCCGCCGAGCAGCGCTGCCAGCAGGCACTGAACCAGTTGCAGAGAAGCACTGGGGATAAACCATAAAAAGGGGCCGGCTGGCCCCTTTTTCAATGACTCGTTTGTGTTCCTGTTATTTTGACCAACGATCCGGATCGTAATCCGGGCTGTAGCGGTCGATGATAATGGCGCAGGCCGCATCCCCTGTGATATTCAGGGCGGTACGGATCATGTCGAACAGGCGATCCAGTGCAAACAACAGCGGCAGCCCCTCGATCGGGATCCCGGCAGCCAGCAGCACGGCCACCACCAGGAAGCTCGGGCCCGGCACTCCGGCCTGACCAATAGCCCCCAGGGTCGAGGTCACTATGATGGCGGCCCAGGCACCCATGGAGAGATCTATGTTGTAGACCTGGGCGAAGAAGATGGCGACCAGACCGTAATAGATGGCATTGCCGCTCATGTTGATGGTGGCACCGAGCGGCAACACAAAGGAAGCCGTGGCGTTGGTCACCTTCAGATCCCGCTCGCAGGTTTCCATGTTCACCGGCAGGGTCGCCATGGAAGAGGCGGTGGAGAAGGCGACGATCTGCGGCTTCTTCATGGCAGAGAAGTACGTCATCACCGGCGTATTGGAGAAGATCATCACCAGCAGCGGGTAGACCACAAAGCCGAAGATCAGCGTGGCAGCCACATAGACCACGAACAACTTGAGAACCAGGGTCAGCACGTCGAAACCGTAGGTGCCTATGGCCTCGGCCATCAGACCAAATACCCCGAGCGGTGCTATCAGCATCACCTTGTTGATCATCCAGACGAAGGCGTCCACCAGCGTGTTGAGCCCGTCCACCAGCGGCTTGGCGCGCTCGCGGGGCTGCTTGGCCAGCGCGATGCCGAGGAACATGCAGAACACCAGGATCTGCAAAATGTTGGCCTCGTTCAGTGCCTGGAACACGTTGGTCGGGATCATGCCAAGCAGGGTCGACACCGCATCCGGCAAGGCGCCCTTGTCAGCGTAGTCACCGGAGAACATGGAAGCCATGGAGCCAAAATCGACCCCGACACCCGGTTTGAAGATTTGCCCCATCACCAGTGCCAGCAGCACGGCCAGCGCAGAGGTACCGAGGAAGAAAACCAGGGTGGTGACCCCTATCTTGCCTGCCGCCGGGCTGGCGCCCAGATTGGCCGCGCCCGACAGTATGGCGACGGCCACCAGCGGGATCACCAGCATCTTGATCAGCTGGATAAAAAGGGTACCGAGCGGCGCAAAGATGGTGGCTTGTTCACCCATGAACGCCCCCACCAGTGCCCCCAGCACCATGGCCACCACAACCTGGAAGCCAACGTTCTTTATGAGTCCTTTTGTTAACACAGAATGTTCCTTTTATTAGCAAATATTCACACTTTCCCAGTGTAATTAACCAAACAGGGGAAGAAACCTTGTTCATTCCCCTGAGCGCGCGCTTTATCTCACATTTATCTGCTATTTTAAATCGCCAGATCGTTAACAGGAGTTATTGATAAGTTTGCAAAAAGGTAAAGATTCAAAAGGAACATGGCGGTTTTTGCTACTTTGTTCATGACAACCGACAAAAAAATGTGCTATTTTTGCTATTCAAACGTGCATACATGGATGGAAACATGCTGAAAGTTAACGAATATTTTGACGGAAATGTAAAATCCATCGGTTTCGAGCAAAAAGGAGACAAAGCCACGGTCGGTGTGATGAATGCGGGCGACTACCAGTTCAATACCGCCGCCCCCGAGCGGATGACGGTGGTCAAGGGTGCCATCACCATACAACTGGCCGATGAGGATGAATGGCGCACCTACAGTCAAGGCCAATCCTTCGACGTGGCGGGCCACTCCTCTTTCAAGCTGGAGGTGAAAACCCCCACCGCCTATCTGTGCGAATTCCTCGACTGAGTGACCGAATGCAGATGAGTGGCTGAACAGAGCCAAGGAGCGGGCCCAAGTCCCGCTCCTTCTCTTTGACGCCCGCGCGCTCATTCCAACCTTTCCTGCCCGCTGCCAGCCACTCATTTGTATGCCGCCATCACACGCCTCAGCTTCCCTGCTTTCCATCGACTACAAAAAAATTACAATGTTTAGACAAACCCCATAATCGGAGTGGTGTCATGATCAGTGTCTTCGACCTGTTTTCCATCGGGATCGGCCCTTCTTCTTCGCATACCGTGGGGCCGATGCGGGCCTCCTGCACCTTTGTTAAAGAGCTCAAGCGACAGGGTCTGCTACCCCGGATCGAACGGGTAGAAGTGGAATGCTACGGCTCCCTTGGTCAGACCGGCAAGGGCCATGGCACCGGCAAGGCCATCATTCTGGGGTTGGCCGGCTTTGATCCGGAATCAGTGGACATAGAGGCGATTCCCGCCTTCCTCAGCGAAGTGGATCGCAACCAGTCGCTGCTGCTGGCAGGCGATCAGCCATGCCAGTTCGCCCGAAGTGGCGCCATCATCTTCAATCGCCGCAAGACACTGCCCGCCCACTCCAACGGCATGACGCTGCGGGCCTTCGCCAGCGAAACCCTGCAGTTCGAGCAGACCTACTACTCGGTCGGCGGCGGCTTCATTATAGAAGAGAGCCACTTTGCCAACGCCAAAGAAGAGGCGGCCCGCTTCGATGCCGCCCATCCCATTCCCTACCCGTTCGAGAGCGGCGCCCAGCTGCTGGCCCATTGCCAGGAGAGTGGCCTCTCCATCTCGGGTCTGATGCTGGCCAACGAGAAGGTGTTTCGCAGCGAACAAGAGATAAAAGCGGGACTGCGCAAGATCTGGCAGGCGATGCAGGCCTGTGTCGAGCGCGGCTGTCGCAGTGAAGGGGTACTGCCAGGTGGCCTCAAGGTGAAACGCCGGGCCCCGGCCCTCCATCGTCAGCTCAGTTGCGAGACCAACTTCAACAAGGATCCCCTGATGGTGATCGAGTGGGTGGACTTGTTTGCGCTGGCCGTCAACGAAGAGAACGCCGCCGGAGGCCGGGTGGTCACCGCCCCCACCAACGGCGCCGCCGGCATCATTCCCGCCGTGCTGCACTACTATGATCGTTTCGTACGCAAGGTGGATGATGAACTGCTGCTGAGCTACTTCCTTACCGCCGCCGCCATCGGCATCCTATATAAGAAGAACGCCTCCCTGTCGGGGGCCGAAGTGGGCTGCCAGGGGGAAGTGGGCGTCGCCTGCTCCATGGCCGCCGGCGCCCTGACCGAAATTCTGGGTGGCAGTCCCGCCATCGTCGAGAATGCCGCCGAGATCGGTATGGAACACAACCTGGGCCTCACCTGCGATCCGGTGGGCGGGCTGGTGCAGGTGCCCTGCATAGAGCGCAACGCCATGGGCGCGGTCAAGGCCATCAATGCCTCCCGCCTGGCCCTGCGTGGCACGGGTGAGCACAAGGTGTCCCTGGACAAGGTGATCAAGACCATGTGGGAAACCGGCAACGACATGAAGACCAAGTACAAGGAAACCGCTCGCGGTGGCCTGGCGGTTAACATTACAGAATGTTAATAACAGCCAATTGACTCCACTTCGTCCCCACATACCCGGCCTGGCCGGGTATTTTTATGGGCAAACGCTTAACAAAATGGATAAGCATCAAAATAAATTTTATACTCGCGCCTCTGATTCAACAAAAATAGATCTATTTCAACTTTTTTTAGGCCTTGAACCGTTACACTGCGGTTATCTGGTTCATTGACCTCGGCGACGACGCCCTCGTCCCATGGATCACCCCGTTTCTGCGAGTGGGCATGGCGCCCCCTTCTATCCTGAGGTAATTGTTACATGATCAGCGTTTTTGATATCTTCAAAATCGGTGTTGGCCCCTCCTCTTCCCACACTGTCGGCCCGATGAAAGCTGCCAAACAGTTCGTGGATGAACTGCGTGCAGGCGGCAAGATCCGTGACATCACCCGGATCCAGGTCGATGTTTATGGCTCACTCTCCTGGACCGGTAAAGGTCATCACACCGATACCGCTATCATCATGGGTCTGGCGGGTAACCTGCCGGAAAACGTCGACATCGACGCCATCCCTGAATTCATCTCCCGCGTAGAGCAGACCGGCCGCCTGCCGATCGGCCTGCACTGCCACACTGTCAGCTTCCCCAAGGGTGCCATGGTGTTCCATGATGAGGCCCTGCCGCTGCATGAAAATGGCATGAAGCTGACCGCCTTCATCGAAGATGACGCTGTCTACAGCAAGACCTACTACTCCATCGGTGGTGGTTTCATCGTCGACGAAGAGAACTTCGGCAAGGCCGACAGCGGCGACATGTCCGTCAACTACCCATTCAAGAGCGCGGCTGAGCTTATCGCCCACTGCAGCCAGACCGGGCTCTCCATCTCCACCCTGATGCTGGAGAACGAGAAGTGCTTCAACACCCCGGAAGAGATCTACAAGAAGCTCGGCAAGATCTGGAACACCATGCGTGAAGGGATCGAGCGTGGCTGTCGCACCGAAGGTGTGCTGGCCGGCCCGCTGCGTGTGCCCCGCCGCGCGGCGCCCCTCTACCGTCAGCTGACCACCAACGAGAATCTCTCCAACGATCCGATGAATATCATCGACTGGGTCAACATGTTTGCCCTTGCGGTGAGTGAAGAGAACGCCGCCGGTGGCCGCGTCGTCACGGCACCGACCAACGGCGCCGCCGGTATCATCCCGGCCGTGCTGGCCTACTACGACAAGTTCATCCAGCCGGTGGGTCGCGACGAATACACCCGTTTCTATCTGGCTGCCGGTGCCGTGGGCATGCTCTACAAGATGAACGCCTCCATCTCCGGCGCCGAAGTGGGTTGCCAGGGTGAAGTGGGTGTCTCCTGCTCCATGGCCGCCGCGGGTCTGACCGAACTGATGGGCGGCAGCCCGGAGCACGTGTGTGAAGCCGCCGAGATCGGCATGGAGCACAATCTGGGTTTGACCTGTGATCCGGTTGCCGGTCAGGTGCAGGTACCTTGCATCGAGCGCAATGCCATCGCAGCCATGAAGGCGGTCAACGCCTCCCGCATGGCCCTGCGTCGTACCTCCAAGCCCCGCGTCTCCCTGGACAAGGTCATCGAGACCATGTACATCACCGGCAAGGACATGGACTCCAAGTACCGTGAAACCTCCCGTGGTGGCTTGGCCATCAAGGTGATGCAGGTTGCCTGCGATTAAGCAGCGGCTGCCAAAAATACAAAAAGGCGGGAATTCCCGCCTTTTTGTTGCCCGTTATTTCGATTGCCTCGCCTGACTTGTCATCCCTGCTCATTCCATATTCCCGCGCCCCATTCATCCCTCAAGATAAATACAGCGTTCCACACGCCACCTGAATCGTCCGGGTCTGCACCGATTATTCCACGAGGCGATCGGCCAGGGTGCCCACCGCCACCACGAAATAGTGGGAGCGATTCCAGTGGCGCAACACCAGATAGTTGGGATAAGCCAGATAGGCGCGGCCCTTGGCATCATCGGGGCGCACCAGAGAGGCCTGCATCTCGACCCCGGGCAAGGGGGAACCATCGAGCTGACGAACGCCGAGAGCCTGCCACGCCGACAGCTGCCGGGTCTGCTCCAGCCCGAGCAAGGCGGGATCCAGCCCCTCTGGCAGCTTGACCTGACGCCCCCAGGTTTCATCGCCGAGCCAACCATTCTGCTGCAGATAATTGGCTGCCGAACCAAACACATCCGCGAGATTGCCCCACAAGTCCTTCTTGCCGTCCCCATCCTGATCGACCGCGTACTTGAGGAAGGAAGATGGCATGAACTGCACCTGCCCCATGGCACCGGCCCAGGAGCCCTTGAAGGCGGATGGGGTCACATGCCCCTGCTCTATGATGCGCAGGGCATCCAGCAGTTGCCCCTTGAAAAAGTCCTCCCGCCGACCATCCCAGGCCAGGGTCGCCAGCGAGGAGATCAGCGGATAGGTGCCGGTCAATTTACCGAAATTGGTTTCTATGCCCCACAAGGCGACAATAAAACGGGGCTGCACGTCATATTCTGCCCCTATTTTTGTGAGCAGCGGCAAATGCTGACGATATAGGGCCTTGGCCTGATTGACTTTCCATTGCGGAACCGCGCGTGAAATATAGCTGTCCAGCGTCAGTTTAAATTCTGGCTGGTTTTTATCGTGTTTGATGGCGGGCTCGATGACCGAATATTGGCAAAGGCAGCGGCCACCGTTTCGGGCTTGATACCGGCGGCCAGGGCCTGCTGTTTGAGTCCAGCCACATAGGCGTAAAAATCGGGGCTGGCCTGCAAGGGGGCACCTGTCTCTTGATCAGATCTTGATCCCCGAAGCCATCATCTCTTTGGCGGCAATAAAGCCGTCCAGTTTACTTTGCAGTGTTTGCCAGCCTTCCCAGAGTGAGCTCCAGCCTGCAATCCCTGTTCG
>NZ_JAACGC010000057.1:0-28749 GCF_029237385.1 Aeromonas sp. 1HA1 | reverse complement strand
GCCGCACGATGAAGAGCAAAAGTTAGCATGATCGTTACCATGTTCGGGAGTCACATAGGAGATCAGATCCTGGAAATCGGGAAAAGTGCCAATCAGTTCACAATATTTGTGTATAAGAGTCAGGGTAAAACAGTGACTTTCATTCCGACTGCAAGTATTCACGAACAGATAAATTTCTATGTGGACGCGGCAAGAAAATCGTTTATTGAAATGGGTGTCAAGATAGACAATCTAGAAATTTCAACAGCGATGCCGAACAAGATTTTGGATAAGCTGGAGAAAAATGACTACATTTATGTCTCTGGAGGTAATACCTTTTTCTTGCTACAAGAGCTCCAAAGAACAGGTGCTGACAAAATCATTTCACGGCAAATCGAGGCTGGTAAATTATATATCGGTGAATCAGCTGGTGCTATCGTGCTCGCACCCGACATTGATTATATTAAAACGATGGATGATATCAGTGCAGCCCCAGGATTAACGTCACTTTCCTCACTGGCGCTTGTCTCATTCTATCCTCTGCCACACCATACCAACTTTCCGTTCAAAGAAACGGTAGAAAGCATCATTGCAACCATGTCCGACAAAATAACACTTTGCCCGTTCAGCAATACCCAAGTCATTATCGTCAGCGAGGATAAAGTTGACATATTGGGAATATAAAAACGCCGCCATCACACAAGTGTGACGATTCGTATTGATGGCGGCTGATTGAATTGGAAAAGCTTGGTTTGCGATTAGCGAATCGTCGCCATCTGCCGCACGCAGCGTTGCTCCCTGTCATCCACTCGCTTGGCAAACCAGGCGGTGGTCAGGTTGCGGGTGATCTTGGGGCTCTTGAGTTGAATGCCGGGCAGGATGGCGCGGGGTTGCCGCTTGCCGGCCTGCTTGTCGGCCAGGGTAAAGACCCTGTGATAGAGGTCGGCCTGGGCAAACTCGGCGGTATTCCCTTTGCGCAGGCTCTGGTGGATCGCCTGCTTGCTCATATTGACCCGACTGGCGAGGGTATAGACAGCCTGCTCAGTCTTGCCCGGCAAGTCTGAGTCATAGCGGACAAGATCCCCATCCAGCGCCAGGGGCTTGCCGCTCAGCCGGCTGACGGCAGCCTGGAAGGCGGCGTTGCGGCTGGCGTACCAGCCCGCATTGAAGTCGGCGAAGCGATAGAGGGTATCCGGGTAGTCGGCGGGATAGCCAAACAGGTGCCTGGTGCCGAACCAGATACCGCCACGACGGCTGAACACCTCATGGCGAATGGAATCCTTGACGGGATAGGGGTAGCCACGGGTATTTGCCTCGGCAAAGGCGATGCTCACCTGCATGGGGCCGCCGGTATGCACCGGGTTGAGGTTGCCAAACAGCGTCTTGCCCATGGGCACCATGCTGATCATGTCCTCGAAGATCTCGCTCATCTCCCGCTCGGTGCGAAGCTTGTCGATGCGCTCGGCATAGCTCTTGCCGGTGGGGGACTTGATGCCAAGGGCCGTGCGCACCACGAATTCAGGGATCAGCAGCTTGGCGGCGCGGGCGTTGATCTCCTGCCAGGCGATCTTGCCAAGGCCCGGCACCACGGGATCGGCCTGAAAGGTGGACTCCTGCTCGACCACCGCCAGCACTGAGCAGACGTTCTCGTCGGTCACGGCCAGATCCTGTTTGGCGAGGGCCGTGACTATGTCCTGCGCCCAGCCGTTACGATCCACGGTACGGGCCGGCAACAGGAGCACTATGCGCGACTGCATGCTGGCCGGGGCTCTGGGGGTCTTGGCCTTGGGCAGAGCGGCGGGTTTGGTAATGGCCGGGCCTGTGATGGCGGCACTGCCAGGTTTGCGGGTATCGCCCTGACTGGCCGGTTCGCTGGCACAGCCAGCCAGCAGCAAGGCGGCCAGCAGGGGCCCGACATGATGAGGATAACGAGTGAGATGATGCATGAAAGCTTCCCGATGGATGAGGCGCCACAGGCTTGAGCAGACAAGTCCGAGCCCCAGCAGCAGGGCATTGTAGAGGATTGATGGGGGGATCTGAAGACAGGAGCCTGGCCAACCAGATAGCACCGGCCGCTGACACAACCAAGCCCCCGCCGGTTAGACGGGGGCCTTGTCCATGTATCGGGCCATGACCAGAGGTAAAGACAGTGTCCCGGCAGCAGAGTAGGGGGCGGATCAAGCCGTCTGGCGCAGGGCCTCAATTTGCGCCGCGCCATTGATCACCGCCTGCAAGGAAGCGTTGACCACGTCGCGACCGATGGCGACCCCGCACATGCGCTGGCCATCGACACTCAGCAGCACATAGGCCGCGGCGCGGGACTCGGTGCCGGCGCTGAGGGCATGTTCCGAGTAATCGAGCACGTCTATGTGCATCCCGGTCTGGCGCTCCCAGCCGTTGACCAGTGCCGTGATGGCCCCCTCTCCTTCGCCGCTCAGGTGCAAGGTGCCGTTCGGGGTCTGCAACTCGAGGCGCAGACTCTCCTGACTGTCATGACCAAGCTGGAAGCGACCGATGCGATAACCGTGCACCGGCTCGAGGTAGTGCTGCTCAAACAGGGCGCGGATCTGCTCAGGGCTTATTTCGCTGCTGCTTGCCTCGGCCTGCGCCTGTACCCGGCGACTGAAGTCGATTTGCAACCAGCGCGGCAGTTGCAGGCCAAGGTCTCGCTCCAGCAGATAGGTGACGCCGCCCTTGCCGGACTGGCTGTTAATGCGGATCACCGCCTCGTAGCTGCGGCCCAAGTCTGCGGGATCGATGGGCAAATAAGCCACATCCCAATAGGCATCGGGTTTCTCGGCCGCCAGGGATTTGCGAATGGCATCCTGATGGCTGCCGGAAAACGCCGTGTAGACCAGCTCGCCCGCGTAGGGGTGGCGCGGGTGCAGGGCTATCTGGGTGCAGGCCCCCACGGTGGCGACGATGGCATCCATGTCAGAGAGATCCAGCTCGGGGTCTATGCCCTGGCTGTAGAGGTTCATGGCCATGGTTACTATGTCCATGTTGCCGGTGCGCTCGCCATTGCCGAGCAGGGTGCCCTCAATGCGATCGGCCCCCGCCAGCACCGCCAGCTCGGCGGCAGCCACCCCGCAGCCCCGATCGTTATGGGTGTGGATGGAAATGCTCACCTCGGGACGCGCCTTGAGGTGGCGGCAGAACCACTCCACCTGATCCGCGAACACATTGGGGGTGTTCACCTCCACCGTGGCTGGCAGGTTGAGGATCATGGGACGGCCTGCGGGGCGCCACTCGTCGATGACGGCGTCACACACCTCTACCGCGAACTCCACCTCGGTGCTGCTAAAACTCTCGGGTGAATATTGAAAGCTCCACTCTGTGCCGGGGTTGCGCACCGCATGGTCGCGCACCCAACGCGCACCCTGCACGGCGATGGCCTTGACCCCGTCACGCCCTGTATTGAACACATAGTTGCGCTGGGTCGGGTTGACCGAGTTGTAGACGTGGACGATGGCGCGTTTGGCCCCCTTGAGCGATTCGAAGGTACGGGCAATGAGATCCTCACGGGCCTGCACCAGCACCTGTATGGTGACATCGTCCGGAATGAGATTGCGCTCGAGAAGCTCGCGCACGAAGTCAAAATCGGGCTGGGAGGCGGCGGGAAATCCCACCTCGATATGCTTGAAGCCCACATGGACCATCAACGCCCACATTTGCAGCTTCTGGGCCACCGTCATGGGTTCGACCAACGCCTGATTGCCGTCACGCAAGTCCACGGCGCACCAGCGCGGCGCGCGCGTCATCACTCGGTTGGGCCATTGACGGTCCGCCAGCGCGATCACGGGGGCGGGGCGGTATTTGCGATGATCGAAGCTCATATTCAGATTCCCTTGGCTGATGTCCTTGAGGCGCAGCGCCGTTGCGGGCAATGAAGGTGAGCAACGACGCGACTGGGCAGGCAAGCTGACGGGGTAAGGAGGGGGAAGCGGGCTTGCGCGGTAACGCTGGCCCTGACGGTTGCGTGGGTGGTAACCCCACAACCGGTTTCCTGTGGTCCCTATGGATAAAGGGGCCGGCCTCGGCTGCCGGATAAGCAACTGGCCCTGATCCTCGCACCCCGCGGTTGCGGGCGCAGACGACCTTGTTTGATGAGAAATCAGTATATAGAGGTGGGCCGGGCGAGTGATTGCAAAGATTGCAAACCAGAGCCGCCAATGCGCAATTATTATCACTTTTATGCCGCTCATAGGGTGTATCTCACCCTCCTCTGACCATATCCCCTCTCCCATGCGCACCTTTCCCCCATGACGGAGGCTGGTCAGAGCCGCCAAAAAACAGAAACCCCGCCATCGCTGGCGGGGTTTTTCAGGGTGCGCGTGTGTTGTGCAACGAGGAGCAGGAAGATTCCCCTGCCCTTTATTGCGCAATCCTTAGCGGTTCTTCACCTTCTGGTGCAGCTCCTGCACCGAGTTGACGTTGGCGGTGGCATCCATGCTGATGGCCATGCAGGTGGCAAACGCCTCATTCATTGTGGTGGTATAAGCCACTTTGTTCTGCAAGGCGGCGCGGCGCAACTGCTTGGAGTCCTGGATCGCCACCCGCCCTTCGGCGGTGTTGACGATGTAGGTGTACTCGCCATTCTTGATGCGATCCAGAATGTGCGGGCGACCCTCGTGCACCTTGTTGACCAGACGCGGGTTGATGCTCGCTTCCCCCAGCGCCACTGCGGTGCCGTGGGTGGCATCGAGCTCGTAGCCCAGCTCCAGCAGCTTGGCGGCCAAATCCACAACCTGCGCCTTGTCGCTGTGACGTACCGACAGCAGGGCGCGGCCCTCTTTCGGCACGGCGTGGCTGGCACCAAGCTGGGCCTTGGCATAGGCCTCGGCAAAGCTGCTGCCCACCCCCATCACTTCACCGGTAGAGCGCATCTCTGGCCCCAGCAATGGGTCAACCCCCGGGAACTTGGCAAACGGCAGTACCACCTCTTTCACCGAGTAGTAAGGCGGGATGATCTCCTTGGTGAAGGCTTGGCTCTGCAGCGACTGACCGGCCATGACGCGGGCGGCGATCTTGGCCAGCGGGGCACCGGTCGCCTTGGAGACAAACGGCACGGTACGGGCGGCACGCGGGTTCACCTCGATGAGGTAGATGTCATTGCCCTTGACCGCGAACTGCACGTTCATCAGGCCGATAACACCGAGCTCCAGCGCCAGCTTGCGCACCTGCTCGCGGATCTCGTCCTGAATTGCCTTGGACAAGGTATAAGGCGGCAGGGAGCAGCCGGAGTCACCGGAGTGGATACCGGCCTGCTCGATATGCTCCATGATGCCGCCGATGACCACATCGGTGCCGTCGCAGATAGCATCCACGTCCAGTTCAGTTGCGTCATCCAGGAAGCGGTCCAGCAGTACCGGCGATTCGTTGGAGACGCTCACCGCCTCGGCGAAGTAGCGACGCAGGTCAGTCTCGTCATAGACGATCTCCATGGCGCGGCCACCCAGTACGTAAGAGGGACGAACCACCAGCGGATAGGTGATCCGCTCGGCGGTCAGCACCGCCTGCTCCAACGCGGTGACGGTGCCGTTTTCCGGCTGCTTGAGACCGAGGCGCTCAACCGCAGACTGGAAGCGCTCGCGGTCTTCGGCGCGGTCGATGGCATCCGGGCTGGTACCGATGATCGGCACGCCGTTGGCTTCGAGTGCTCGGGCCAGTTTCAGCGGGGTCTGGCCACCGTACTGGACGATCACGCCCTTGGGTTTCTCGATGCGCACGATTTCCAACACATCTTCCAGGGTCACCGGCTCGAAGTAGAGGCGATCCGAGGTGTCGTAATCGGTGGAAACGGTCTCCGGGTTGCAGTTGACCATAATGGTCTCGTAACCGTCTTCGCGCAGGGCCAGCGCCGCATGCACGCAGCAGTAGTCGAACTCGATACCCTGACCGATACGGTTCGGGCCGCCGCCGATGATCATGATCTTGTCACGATTGGTCGGGGCCGCCTCGCACTCCTCGTCATAGCTCGAGTACATGTAGGCGGTGTTGGTGGCAAACTCGGCCGCGCAGGTATCGACCCGCTTGTAGATTGGGAAGATGTTGTGGCGGGCACGCAGTTTGCGCACCTCGGCCTCGGCCACGCCGAGGATCTTGGCCAGACGGGCGTCGGCAAAGCCCTTGCGCTTCAGCGCGCGCAGGAAGTCGGCATCGAGACCGGCCATGCCGCGCTCTTTCACCTGCTCTTCCAGCTTGATGAGATCTTCTATCTGCACCAGGAACCAGGGGTCAATCTTGGTCAGCTTGAAGATACCGTCCATGGAGAGACCGGCGCGGAACGCATCGGCGATGTACCAGATCCGGTCGCAGCCAGCGTCCTGCAGCTCGTGACGGATACGGGTCAGGGAGTCCGGAGCATTGAGGTCAACCATGGGGTCGAAGCCGGTCTTGCCGGTCTCGAGGCTGCGCAGCGCCTTGTGCAGTGACTCCTGGAAGTTACGGCCAATGGCCATCACTTCACCGACCGACTTCATCTGGGTAGTGAGGCGGTCGTTGGCACCGGCGAACTTTTCAAAGTTGAAGCGCGGCACCTTGGTGACCACGTAGTCGATGGCCGGCTCGAAGGAGGCCGGAGTGCGACCACCTGTGATGTCGTTCATCAGCTCGTCCAGGGTGTAACCGATGGCGAGCTTGGCGGCGATCTTGGCGATGGGGAAACCGGTCGCCTTGGAAGCCAGCGCAGAGGAGCGCGACACCCGCGGGTTCATCTCGATGATGACCATGCGGCCATCTTTCGGGTTGATACCGAACTGGACGTTGGAGCCACCTGTCTCGACCCCGATCTCGCGCAGTATCGCCATGGAGGCGTTGCGCATGATCTGGAACTCCTTGTCGGTCAGCGTCTGGGCTGGCGCGACCGTGATGGAGTCACCGGTGTGGATGCCCATGGGGTCGAAGTTTTCGATGGTGCAGACGATGATGCAGTTGTCGTTGCGATCCCGCACCACTTCCATCTCGTACTCTTTCCAGCCAATCAGCGACTCATCGATGAGCAGCTCTTTGGTCGGCGACAAGTCCAGACCGCGCTCGCAGATCTCGACGAACTCTTCGGTGTTGTAGGCGATGCCACCGCCCGAGCCACCCATGGTAAAGGAGGGACGGATGATGCAGGGGAAGCCGACCATCTGCTGCACGCCCCACGCCTCTTCCATGTTGTGGGCGATACCGGCGCGCGGACACTCCAGACCAATGCTCTTCATGGCGATGTCAAAGCGACGGCGATCTTCGGCCTTGTCGATGGCATCGGCGGTGGCACCGATCATCTCGACACCGAACTCGGCCAGCACCCCGTGTTTTTCCAGATCCAGCGCGCAGTTCAGTGCTGTCTGGCCGCCCATGGTGGGCAGCACGGCATCCGGGCGCTCTTTCTTGATGATCTCGCGTACCACTTCCCAGGTGATGGGCTCGATGTAGGTGGCGTCCGCCATCTCCGGGTCGGTCATGATGGTGGCCGGGTTGGAGTTCACCAGGATGACGCGGTAGCCCTCCTCGCGCAGGGCTTTGCAGGCCTGGGCGCCGGAGTAGTCAAATTCGCAGGCCTGGCCGATAACAATGGGGCCGGCGCCGAGGATCAGGATGCTCTGTAGGTCGTTACGTTTTGGCATGGCTTCTCTTTTCCTCTTAAGCGCGATACTGCTTGATCAATTCAATAAAGTGGTCGAACAGACCGGCACAGTCGTGCGGGCCCGGGCTCGCTTCGGGGTGACCCTGGAAGCTGAAGGCCGGACGGTCGGTGCGGTGGATACCTTGCAGGGAGCCGTCAAACAGGGAGACGTGAGTGGCGCGCAGGCAGTCTGGCAAGGAGCTCTCGTCCACGGCAAAACCGTGGTTCTGGGCGGTGATCATCACTGTGTTGTCATCGAGGCTCTTGACCGGGTGGTTGGCACCGTGGTGGCCAAACTTCATCTTGACGGTCTTGGCACCGGAGGCCAGACCCAGCAGCTGGTGACCCAGGCAGATACCGAACACCGGGGTATTGGTGCCGAGGAAGGTCTTGATGGCCTCGATGGCGTAGTCGCACGGCTCGGGGTCACCGGGGCCGTTGGAGAGGAAGATGCCATCGGGATTCATCGCCAGCACCTCGGCGGCCGGGGTCTTGGCCGGCACCACTGTCAGACGGCAGCCACGATCCACCAGCATGCGCTGGATGTTGCGCTTGACGCCAAAGTCATAGGCCACCACGTGGTATTTGAGTTCATCGGCCGCCGGGGTGACATGCCCCTTGCCAAGCTGCCAGCTCCCTTCGGTCCAGGCGTAGGCTTCGCTAACCGTCACTTCCTTGGCCAGATCCATCCCCTTGAGACCAGGGAAGGCGCGGGCCTGTTCGAGGGCCTTCTCTGCACCGAGCAGACCGTCATCTACCTGTTTACCGGCCAGAATGCAGCCAGCCTGGGCGCCTTTCTCGCGCAGGATGCGGGTCAGTTTGCGGGTGTCGATGTCGGCGATGCCAACGATGTTGTGAGACTTGAGGTAATCGGAGAGGGATTGCTGATTGCGGAAATTGGAGGCAAGTATCGGAAGGTCCCGGATGATCAATCCCTGAGCGTGGATTTGACTGGACTCTTCATCTTCGCTGTTGGTGCCGGTGTTGCCTATATGGGGGTAAGTGAGGGTGACTATCTGACGGGAATAAGAGGGATCGGTGAGGATTTCCTGATAGCCCGTCATCGACGTATTGAAAACCACTTCACCAACGGAACATCCCTCGGCGCCTATCGACACGCCTTTGAACACAGTTCCATCTTCCAGCACTAGCAATGCAGTGTGATTCAAGACAACCTCCAGTTATTTAGCTTTAAATTCAGCAATTTACCTGGGTGTTGCGGGTCCGGCCCCTGTGTAAAACAGGGCTCAAACCCGGCAGATTTCTGGCAAATTGGGCGCATTCTACTTAAAAACGATCGCATTTCAACGTCTTTTCTCGTTTTAAATGCATCTAAATTCAATAAAAAAGCAACATTACCCATTATCTATGCACTATGTCGCTTTGCAACCCCCTCCACCAAAAGAAAAGGCAAAACCTGATGCAAAAGGGAGCGTTCATGCCACTAAACTCACAAAAATCAAATATTAACCCTTAAAAAACAACGAATTAAAATTCACAAAAAAAATTAATATCGAGTTAAAATAGCTTTTTATTGCCAATTCAGTGGCAATAAAAAGTGTAAAACGTTTTTCTCGTTTTGAATTTTTAGTCTTTTTCATGTCATGTAAAAAATGCGGACACATGGGGCATTGAGGCTCAATCCCATTACCCTTTGATGACATTTGGGCAATGAGCGGATGGGATGGATTGGGTAAAGAAGCAGTTTAGGCCCTTTCACATACAAAACAGGATGTAAGTGCCATTTATACAAAAACAGATGAAAAACCCCGGCGAACCGGGGTTTGGCAACACTGTCAGGAGGAACCATTGCAGTCCACCTGCCGCCACCTTGGCCACTCACTTGAGGTCGAGCACATCCTGCATGTCGTAGAGACCGGCGCTCTGCTGGCCCAGCCACTTGCCGGCCCGCACGGCCCCATTGGCAAAGGTGAGACGGCTGGAAGCCTTGTGACTGATCTCCACCCGCTCGCCGATGTCGGCAAACATGACGGTGTGCTCCCCCACCAGATCGCCGGCGCGAATGGTGGCAAAGCCGATGGTGTTGCGATCCCGCTCACCGGTGATCCCTTCGCGGCCATAGACAGCGCACTCTTTCAAGTCACGTCCGAGCGTCTTGGCCACCACTTCCCCCATGGAGAGCGCAGTGCCGGACGGTGCATCCACCTTGTGCCTGTGGTGACCTTCGATGATCTCGATGTCGGTGTAATCCCCCATCACCTTGGCCGCCTGCTCCAGCAGCTTGAACACCAGGTTGACGCCGACCGAGTAGTTGGAGGCGAAGACGATGCCGATCTGCTTGCCCGCCTCTTGCAGGGCCGCCTTGCCCGCATCGTCAAAGCCGGTGGTGCCGATCACCATCTGCTTCTGATGAGCCAGTGCAAACGCCAGGTTGGCCAGGGTCACCTCGGGACGGGTGAAGTCGATGATGAGATCAAACTCATCCCGTACCTTGTCCAGGCTGTCGCTGATCACCACCCCCAGGGTGCCCAGACCATTGAGCTCACCGGCATCGAGACCGATCACGGCAGAGCCAGGTCGCTCCAGCGCTGCCCCGACCACCACGCCCTCGGCGTTGGTGATGGCTTCCAGCAGCACTTTGCCCATACGACCATTACAGCCCATCACGGCCACACGGATCGGATTGTCCATCTCCACCCTCTCATCTGTTTATTATGGAAAGAGACCGTTTTACCAGCCTGCGCCCGCTTTGAAAAGCCGTGAGACACGCTCTTTGGTTCGGGCTCGACAGTGAACCGCTCAACATGGCTGATGCACAGGCTTGCCACTCCCCCCACAGACTGACGGTTTGAGGTTTGCTAGAGACGGCACCATATGATAGGTTTCCGCCGATAAAAAGCCGCAATTGACACCCATAGCTAGGAAGTAAACATATGAATACGAGATTGCTGTGCGTACTGGGCCTGCTGTCGCTCGGCCTTGTCACCCTTGTGGCGGCGCTGCTGTTTGGCGGGCCGAGCCCGGCGCCGGAGATGGCCAGTATCAACGATCCCTTCAAAACCCTTGACTGGAGCGGCATGCCCTCGCCCGCCAGATACAAGGCCCGTGACGGCGCGCAGTTGGCCTACCGACACTATGCCCCCGCAAGCAAGGATGTCAGGGGTAGCGTTGTGCTGGTTCACGGATCCTCGGCCAATGGCCAGAGCATGCACAAGATGGCAAGTGCCTTCGCGCAAGCGGGATACGACGCCTACGCCCTCGATATCCGCGGCCATGGCGAGTCGGGCCAGAGAGGCACGATAGCCTACATAGGCCAACTGGAAGACGATCTGGAAGATTTCGCCGCAGCAGTGGCCCCGAGCAAGCCCGCCACCCTCGCGGGCTTCTCGTCCGGCGGTGGCTTTGTGCTGCGCGTCGCCGGTGGCTCACGGCAACCCCTGTTCGACAACTATCTGCTCCTCTCCCCCTATCTCGGCCCCACGGCCGCCAACTACCGACCAAACAGCGGCGGCTGGGTGAGTGTCGGCATTCCTCGCCTCATTGCCCTGAGCATCCTCAACGGTTTCCATATTTCCGCACTCAACCATCTGACGGTGCTGAACTTTGCGCTCAATGACGAAGCGAAAGCTCTCCTGACCCCCTCCTACTCATTCAACCTCGCCGCGAACTTCCAGCCAGAGCGTGACTATCAGCAGAATTTGCGCAATGTACAGCGCCCCTGCGCCGTGATCGCGGGCACCGATGACGAAGCGTTTAAAACCGACCAACTGGAACCCGAGTTAAGAGCGCTCGGCATTCCATGGCCCGTCACCCTGGTGCCAGGTATCAGCCACATTCCTCTGACTCTCGATAGCCACGCCCTGGCTGCAGCCGTTCAAGCTGTGGGGGAAATGGCGCAGTAACAGCGCCACCCTGACCGAATATCAGCGCCGCCTTGTGGTCTGTAGATGCCAGTGCAACGCTCGCTATACTCTGCAGGCGGCGTTAAAGCCCAATCCCAAACGCACAGAGCATCCGGATATCCAGTACCCCCACATGCCCCGTCAGCCACATCCCATGTCAGTGAAAAATGCGCAGATAACCCGCCCCATGATGCCGAATAATTAACAAAATTAATTGATTTATCCGAACATACTTTTGATATTTTAATGAATGCAGAACTGATCAATAAAAACACCTATCCGTCTGGACGTCTATCTTGACCGGATGACCCCGACTCACTATTGTAAGCGCCCCATAGCGGCAGGATGCCCGCCAGGCTCACCCCCGTTCATCAGGGCTGGCTGCGACAGGGAGGTCATGTTCAACCACAGAGGAACACATGAACCAGACCCAACCCAGTGCCAGAGCCCTGCTGCCTCTTCTGGCCTTTCTCGCGCTCTTTATCGGTACCGGCACCTGGCTCACCCTGCAGGGGGTCGAGTTCGCCTTCTACCAGTTGCCCGCCCCCGTAGCTGCCCTGCCCGCCGTCATACTGGCGCTGATGCTGGGGAGAGAGGGGTTCAACAAGAATCTGGAGACCTTCTTCAAGGGGGTCGGTGACAGCAACATCATGGCGATGTGCCTCATCTATCTACTGGCGGGCGCCTTTGCCACTGTGGCCAAGGCCACCGGCGGGGTGGATGCCACTGTCGCGCTGGGCCTGTCGCTGATCCCGGGCTGGTTCCTGCTGCCGGGGCTGTTCCTCATCTCTGCCTTTATTGCCACCGCCATGGGCACCTCCATGGGCACGATCGGGGCCGTGGCGCCCGTGGCCCTTGGCGTTGCCCAAGCCGCCGGGATCGATCCCGTGCTGATGGCCGGCACCATTCTCTCCGGCGCCATGTTCGGCGATAACCTCTCCATCATCTCCGACACCACCATAGCGGCAACCCGCAGCCAAGGCTGCGAGATGAAGGACAAGTTTCGCGAGAATTTCAAGATTGCCGCCCCCGCCGCCATCGCAGTAATCCTGCTCTATCTGACCCTGGGATCCGTGGGAGATGCCCCCGCCACGACAGCCCATGCGGATCTGTTCAAGGTGATGCCTTATCTGCTGATCCTGGTGCTGGCCCTATCCGGCATGAACGTCTTCATGGTGCTGGGCATTGGCATACTGGCCGCTGGCGCTGTGGGCATGGTCAGCGGTTATCCGCTGGGCCAGTTCAGCAAGGACATCTATCAGGGCTTTACCAGCATGCAGGAGATCTTCCTGCTCTCCATGCTGCTCGGGGGTCTCGGCACCCTGATGGAACGCCAGGGCGGGCTGGCCTGGATCAGCGAGCGGATCAGTACCCTGATTGCCCGCTTCACCCGCCAGCACGATGGCGAGCAGAACGAGAGGGCGGCCGAGCTCGGCATCGCCGGCGTAGTGGGACTGACCAACCTCTGTATCGCCAACAATACAGTGGCCATTATCGTCGCCAGCAAGGTGGCACGGGAGCTGGCGGAGCATCACGGCGTCACCCCGCGCCGCGCCGCCTCCATGCTGGATATCTTCTCCTGCGTGGTACAAGGGTTGCTCCCCTGGGGCGCCCAGGCGCTGCTGCTGGGTTCCATCTTCGCCCTCTCTCCGCTCTCGGTGGTGAGCATGAGCTTCTATCCCATGGCCCTGGCGTTGGCGGCTATAGTGGCCGTGTTCGTCAAACATCAGATGGCCAAGGGCTCTGACAAGTAATTACATCCGCTGCCGGGCGGGGCATTGAATCCTGCCCGGCGGCCCATTTCAAGTAGGGCTGGTCGCACTGTTCATCCCCCGCCCGCCTTGTTAAGGTAGCCCAGCCCGTTGCGGCAACCCATCTGCACCACACAGGTGCACACAAGAGGAGCCCCCATGCCGGATGATACCCAGCCTGAAAGACAATCCCTGCGCCAGCTCATCCGCCAGCGCAGAAAGAGCCTGAGCCAGGCCGAGCAGCAGGCAGCCGCCCAGCAGCTGGTTGCCCAGTTCAAGCAACATCCGGAGATCCTGGCCGCCAAACGCATCGCCCTTTATCTGGCCAACGACGGTGAACTCAATCCCCTGCCCGCCATCCACTGGCTGTGGGCCCAGCAAAAGGAGGTCTACCTGCCGGTGCTGCACCCCTTCACCCCGGGTCACCTGCTCTTCTTGCGCTATACCGCCACCAGCCCCATGACCCGCAATCGTTACGGCATCGCCGAGCCTGAGCTGGACATGTCCCAAGTGGTGCCTCACAGCACGCTCGATCTTATCTGCACCCCGCTGGTGGCATTCGATGCTGGGGGCAACCGGCTCGGCATGGGCGGCGGCTATTACGATCGCACCCTCGCCTGCTGGCATGAACACAGGCTGGGCCCCAAGCCGCTGGGGATCGCCCACGACTGCCAGCAGGTGGAAACGGTACCGCAGGAGGAGTGGGACGTGCCGCTGCCGCAGATCATCACCCCCAGCCGCTGCTGGCAATTTCCATGACCACCGGGCAGTCGGCCCGCCCTGACTGCCAGCCCCTTTCTGTCTTGGCTTTGGCCTGCTCCCTGTTGCGCTCGATACCGTCACTTCCGCCCATCCCTCTGGCCCACCCGGGCGACAGGGCTCAATAAACAGGCAAACGATTTACATCTTGGGGATTTTTGGACCGGAACGTGAGCGCTGTGGTCGCTCTGAGGGGGATGCTTGGATATAATGCGCCCGCTTTTTCCCAAAGGATCCATCATGACTCAAGATGAAATGAAGAAGGCGGCCGGTTGGGCTGCGCTCAAGTACGTGGTTCCCGGCACCATAGTCGGGGTAGGCACAGGCTCTACCGTCAACCACTTCATCGACGCGCTGGCGACCATGAAGGGCCAGATCCAGGGGGCCGTATCCAGCTCGGTGGCCTCCACCGAGCGCCTCAAGGGCCTTGGCATCCAGGTGTTTGACCTCAACGACATCGATGCCCTCTCCGTCTATGTGGATGGTGCCGACGAGATCAACGCCACCCGCGACATGATCAAGGGCGGTGGCGCGGCCCTGACCCGCGAGAAGATTGTCGCCGCCGTGGCCGACAAGTTCATCTGCATCATAGATAACACCAAAACCGTGGACGTGATGGGCCAGTTCCCGCTGCCGGTGGAAGTGATCCCCATGGCCCGCGAATACGTGGCCCGCGAGATCCGCAAGCTTGGCGGCAATCCGGTGTGGCGTGAGGGGGTGGTGACCGACAACGGCAACATCATACTGGACGTCAAGGGAATGGCCATCAAGGATGCCAAGGGGCTGGAAGTGCAGCTTAACGCCATTGTCGGTGTGGTCACCAACGGCCTGTTCGCCCACCGCGGTGCCGATGTGGTGCTGATCGGTACACCGGACGGCGTGGTTACCCAGTAACGCCGACGGACGGGGGGACGCTGTTCGGCATGGCACCCAGGGTCATGCCCCAATATCGTCCCCTGAATGGATGACGGCGCCTGATGGCGCCGTTTTCATTTATCCCTCAATGAGTTGCAAACTGTGGTTTACAACTATCGTTGAAAACTTCAAAGAATTTGACTTTCGTCACAAATATTCCCTCTCCCAACCGTTTTTGTTACTTTACGGTTTTCTTCACACACCATATCTGCACTCATTCTTTGCATACATAAAGGGATCGTCATGACTGCCAAGTTTTCGCTGGACAAGGATAAGATCAAGGTACTGCTGCTGGAGGGAGTCCATCCCAACACGGTGGAAACCTTTCGTGCGGCCGGTTACACCAGCGTGGAGTACCTCAAGACCTCCCTGTCGGAAGAGGATCTGATCGAACGCATTCGTGACGTGCATTTCGTGGGCCTGCGTTCCCGTACCCAGCTCACCGATAAGGTGCTGGATGCCGCTGGCAAGCTGGTCGCCATCGGCTGCTTCTGCATCGGCACCAACCAGGTCGACCTCGATGCCGCCCACCTGCGTGGTATCCCCGTCTTCAACGCCCCCTTCTCCAACACCCGCTCGGTAGCCGAACTGGTGCTGGGGGAGATACTGCTGCTGCTGCGCGGCATCCCGGAGAAAAACGCCAAGTGCCATCGCGGCGTGTGGGAAAAGCTGGCCAACCGCTCGGTCGAAGCCCGTGGCAAGAAGCTTGGCATCATAGGCTACGGCCACATCGGCACCCAGCTCGGCATCATCGCCGAGAGCATAGGCCTGAAGGTCTACTACTACGACATCGAGAACAAGCTCTCCCTGGGCAACGCCATCCAGGTGCCGAGCATGGTCGAGCTGCTCAATATGTCGGATGTGATCAGCCTGCACGTACCCGAGACGGCCTCCACCAAGGATCTGATCGGTACCGAGCAGCTGCGCATGATGAAGCCGGGCGCCATCTTCATCAACGCCTCCCGCGGCACAGTGGTAGATATCAATGCGCTGGCTGACGTCATCAAAAGCGGCCACCTCGCGGGCGCGGCCATCGACGTCTTCCCGAGCGAGCCCACGTCCAACGACGAGGAGTTTCTGACGCCGCTGCGCGGCCTGGACAACGTGATCCTGACCCCGCACATCGGTGGTTCCACGCAAGAAGCCCAGGAGAACATAGGGTTGGAGGTAGCCAACAAGCTGGTGAAGTATTCCGACAACGGCTCCACCCTCTCCGCCGTCAACTTCCCGGAGGTCTCACTGCCGGGCCACAAGGGCTCCAGCCGCCTGCTGCACATTCACCGCAACCAGCCGGGCGTCATGAACCAGATCAACCAGATCTTCGCCGAAGAGGGGATCAACATCGCCGGTCAACACCTGCAGACCAGCAGCCATATCGGCTACGTGGTGATCGACGTGGAGACGGAGCACAGCGAGAGGGCGCTGGCCAAGCTCAAGGAGATCAATGGCACCATCCGCGCGCGGATCCTGCACTGATGCCCTGAGCCCCAACGCTCGGCCAACAAAAAGCCCGTCTCGATGACGGGCTTTTTTATGCTAGAAGTGCCAGGAGGAAGGTTGCTCTGGCAACCTACCACCACCCCAGCAGATTGCGGCCTACCAGGGCGCCCCACACCAGGGCGTTGAGGGCCAGGGCGATAAAGACGGCGGCAGAGCCGAGATCCTTGGCGCGGCCCGACAGCTCGTGATGCTCCGAGCCCACCCTGTCCACCACTGCCTTGATGGCGGAGTTGAGCACCTCGACAATCACCACCAGCCAGCTGATGACAATGAGCAGCAGGATCTGGTTGAGGGAATCCCCGAGCCAAAAGGCCAGTGGCATCAGCAGCAGGATCAGTATTAGCTCCTGCCGGAAGGCAGCCTCGTTGATCCAGGCTGACTTGAGCCCCTTCATGCTGTAACCGGTTGCATTGATGATGCGGGTGACCCCGCTTGCCCCTGGCTTTGCCACGCTATCTACCTTATTTGGAATCGTTTGGGGATTCACATCCTATCAGAGCCCCACAAGGTTTCAATCGGGGGGTTTTTGCTTTATTTTATCCCTTTGCATTTTCGGCACGCCGTCGAGCAACAGCCCACGCCACCCACTCGAGAATTGAGTCGTATGTCCATTCACACCGATGAATTGCGCACCCGTCGCCTGGAGTCACTGATCACTCCAAGCGAGCTCGCGCACGCCTTCCCTATCAACGACACCATTGCCCAGAATCTGCTGGATGCCCGCCGCGAAGTGGAAGCCATTCTGGCCGGTGAGGATCAGCGCCTGCTGGTCATCGTCGGCCCCTGCTCCATCCATGATCCGGCCGCCGCCCACACGTACGCCCGCCGCCTCAACATCCTGCGCGAAGAATATAAAACCAGCCTGTGCATAGTGATGCGCACCTACTTCGAGAAGCCGCGCACCATCGTCGGCTGGAAGGGGCTCATCAATGATCCGCGCCTCGATGGCAGCTTCGACGTCAATGAAGGGCTGAAACTGGCCCGCAAGCTGCTGGTCGACATCAACGAGATCGGCATGCCCACCGCCACCGAGTTCCTCGACATGGTGACCGGCCAGTACATCAGCGATCTCATCACCTGGGGCGCCATCGGCGCACGCACCACCGAATCCCAGGTGCACCGCGAGATGGCCTCCGCCCTCTCCTGCCCGGTCGGCTTCAAGAACGGCACAGATGGCAACACCCGGATCGCCATCGATGCGGTGCGTGCCGCCCGCCACAGCCACATCTTTTATTCCCCGGACAAGGACGGCAAGATGACCATCTACCGCACCGCCGGTAACCCCTTTGGCCATGTGATCTTGCGTGGCGGCCACAGGCCCAACTACGACACCGCCAGCGTCGACGAAGCGTGTGAAGCGCTGGCCGACGTGGGCATGCCCGAGCGTCTGGTGGTCGATTTCAGCCACGGCAACAGCATGAAGGATCACCGCCGTCAGCTATTAGTGGCCCAGGACATCTGCGATCAGCTGCGCCGTGGCCGCACCGGCATCGCCGGCATCATGGCAGAGAGCTTCCTGGTGGAAGGGCGTCAGGATGTGGAGAACGGCTGCGCCGCCACCTTTGGTCAGAGCATCACGGATGCCTGCCTGTCGTGGAGCGACACCGAAACCCTGCTGGCCATGCTGGCTGAAGCGGCGCAGGTGCGGTTGGATAAAACCAGACAGGGTTAAAGTAAGCTGCATCTTATCTGGATAAACAATGAGAGGGAGGGTGAGCCGCGCAAGCCGCGACCCACCTGCATCCGTTTTGCCTGACACGCATTGGGCTTCGCTTAGCCCCATGCCAACGCGCCTCTCACAAGCTGGGCATAAACCAGACCCGACCGGCCGCCTCGACGCGGTCTGTCTTTATCTGAAACACCCGCTCCAGTAACGCCTCGTCGATAAGCTCTGCCCCCCCCTCGCTCACCACTCGCCCCTGTTGCAGACAGAGGATCCGATCCGCCCAGTCGATGGCCAGGTTGATGTCGTGGATGGCGAGCACTACCAGCAAGCCCTGACGGGCCAGCGTCTTTAGCAGCCGCAATAGCGCCAGCTGATGGTGCAGATCGAGCCCCGCCAGCGGCTCGTCCAGCAGCAGCACCCTGCCTGCCGAATTGAGGCTCGGCCACAGCTGCAACAAGGTACGGGCAATCAGCACCCGCTGTTGCTCGCCCCCCGACAGTCGGCTGAAGTCCCGGGCCAGCAAGCTTTCAAGCTCCAGCACCTCGCACAACGCCTTGATCGCCTCGTTTTGTCTAGCAGGCGCAACCCCCTGATCGAGCCCCAAACTAAGCACCTGAAACACCGGTATATGAAACAACTGGGGCTGGCGCTGGGGCAACATGGCGCGCCGTTTGGCCAGCTCCGGCCAGCTCAGGTCAGTGAGCACGTCCCCTCCTAGCAGCACGTTGCCCTCGGCGGGCAAGATCCCCGCCAATGCGCCGAGCAAGGTCGATTTTCCGCTGCCATTGGGGCCGAGCAGCGCCACCAGCTGGCCGCCATGCCAACGCAGATCGAGGGGAGAGAGCCGCCCGGCAATGGCGAGCGCGCGCGCCTCCAGCAGCGGCGCAGCAGCACGATCAACAGAGATGAGATCAGCGGGCGACATCGGCATCTTGCCTCAATAGCAGGTAGATAAAGAGTGGCGCCCCCACCGAGGCAGTGATGACGCCGATGGGTAACTCACCTGCGCTCAAGGCCGAGCGCGCTACCAGATCGGCCCCCAGCAGCAGGGCTCCGCCCCCCAGCGCCGAGGCGGGCAACAGGAAGCGCTGGTCGCTACCGCCGCACAGGCGCAGCAGATGGGGCACCACCAGCCCGACGAAGCCGATGACACCGCACAGGGATACCGCAAGACCGGTGAGCAGACAGACCGCCAACACCAGCCGCACCCGCATCCTGTTCACGTCCAGTCCCATCAGACGGGCCTGGGTCTCCCCCAGCAGCAGTTGCTGCAAGGCCTTGCCCTGCCAGCAGATCCAACCCAGGGTGAGCGGCAGCACCAGCCACCACCAGGCGATCTGCTGGCTGCCGTAGGCGAGGCTGCCCATCATCCAGAACATGTACTCGCGCAGGGAGCCATCGTCGGCAAAGTACATCAGCCAGGTCATGGCCGCATTGGTGAGGATGCCGATGGCCACCCCAAACAGCAGCAGCCGAGCATGACCGAGCCGTGCCCGGCGCGCCAGCCGAATGAGCAACATGGTCACCAGCAGCGCGCCACCGAAGGCCGCCAGCGACAGCCCCCAGCCCGGCAGATAGACGCCGAGGGATTTGGCCACCGCCATCGCCACCATGGCAGCCAATCCCGCCCCGCTCGAGACACCGAGCAGACCGGGTTCTGCCACCGGGTTGTGCAGCATCACCTGCAGCACGGCGCCGCCACAGGCAAGCGCGGCACCCGCCAGCAGGGCCAGCAAGGCGCGTGGCAACCGCAGCTCCAGCAGGATGCGCTGTTCGAGCTCCCCCATGGGTTGCCAGGGCAGCAGCACGAACTCGCCCCAGGCGAGGGAGAAGAGAAACAGCGTGAGGGTCAACAGCACCAGGCCGAACAACCAGCCCCGCTGCCAGCGTCGCTGGCGGGCGAGCAGAGAGAGATACACAGAGGATCCCCGAACGTGAACAAGGCCCGGCGCCGATGCAGGATTGACCAGCCCGGCACACAAGGATGAAAAACGCATGATAACAGCGTGTTACCACCCGAGGTCAAGGCTGGTAAGCCTTGGCCAGGGCCTGGATTTCGCCGCTGGCCACCAGTGCCTGCAGCGCCAGCACCAACGGCTGTCTGCGCGCCTGATGGAGTGAGTGCTTGCTCATGCCCATGCACCAGGCAAACAGCAGACCAAGCACACCCCAGCTTGTCTTGCCAATCCTGTGAACCCTAGTGTTACCCCATCCTTGATGGATTAAAAAAACCTGCGGCCCCACTTATAGAAACCCGCGACTCAGAGATAAAATGCGATTGATTTTAAAGGAGATCCAATGAGCCCTATCATTACCAGTATCGGTCTGCTGCTATGCAGCAACGTCTTCATGACCTTCGCCTGGTACGCCCACCTCAAGAGCATGAACCACAAACCCTGGATCATCGCCGCCCTGGTGAGCTGGGGTATCGCCCTGTTCGAATACCTGTTGCAGGTGCCCGCCAACCGCATCGGCCATACGGTGATGAGCGTGGGCCAGCTCAAGATATTGCAGGAGGTGATCACCCTCACCGTGTTCGTCCCCTTCTCTATCTTCTATCTCAAGGAAGACCTGAAATGGGACTACCTCTGGGCAGGGCTCTGCATCATGGGCGCAGTGTTTTTTGTGTTTCGCGAGAAACTGACCGGCGCCTGAGGCTATACACTCAATCACATCCCCCATCACGACATCTCCTTGATAGACGAGGCAAAAAATGGAATTGCGAGACATGTTACAGATCCTGGCCCAACAGGACGGCTCCGACCTCTATCTGTCAACCGGCGCTCCCCCCTGCGCCAAGTTCAATGGCGGATTACGTCCCCTTCTGGAGACGCCACTCGAGCCGGGCGAGGTAGCAAACATTGCCGCCGCGATCATGGATGGCGAGCAGAAACTGCAATTCGAGAAGGAGCTGGAGATGAACCTCGCCATCTCCCTGCCCCAGATCGGCCGTTTCAGGATCAACATCTTCAAGCAGCGCAACGAAGTCTCCCTGGTGGCCCGCAACATCAAAACCGAGATCCCGCGCTTTGAAGATCTCAAACTCCCCCCGGTACTGCTCGACACCATCATGGAGAAACGCGGCCTGGTGCTGTTTGTGGGCGGTACCGGCTCAGGCAAGTCGACCTCACTTGCCGCGCTTATCGACCATCGCAACCGCAACAGCGGCGGTCACATCATCACCATCGAGGATCCGGTGGAGTTCGTTCACCGCCACAGCAAGAGCATCATCAACCAGCGGGAGGTGGGGGTAGATACCCGCAGCTTCCACGCCGCGCTCAAGAATACCCTGCGCCAGGCGCCTGACGTCATCCTCATCGGCGAAATTCGCGACCGCGAAACCATGGAGCATGCGCTGGCCTTCTCCGAAACCGGCCACCTTGCCATCTCCACCCTGCACGCCAACAACGCCAACCAGGCGCTGGACCGCATCATCAACTTCTTCCCGGAGGAGCGCCGCCCGCAGCTGCTCAACGATCTGGGCAACAACCTCAAGGCGTTTGTCTCCCAGCGGCTGGTCAAAACCACGGACGGCGGTCGCCGGGCGGCGGTGGAGATCATGCTCGGCACCCATACCATCCGCGACATGATCAAGCGCGGTGAATTTGGCGGTCTCAAGGAGGTGATGGAGAAATCCAAGGCCCTCGGCATGGTCACCTTCGACAGCACCCTGTTCGATCTGGTGGTCGAAGGGGTGATAGAAGAGGAAGAGGCGGTGAAAAACGCAGACTCGGCCAACAACCTGCGCCTCAAGATCAAGCTGTGGAAAGATAAGGGCCAGATAGCCAGCAGCAGCGATGCAACAGGTTGGAGTCTGGAACCCACCAAGGATGAAAAAGACGATCTCTTCTAGTGCAAGTCCCCCCCGTTAAACAGACACCCGCTTCGGCGGGTGTCTGTTTAAAAAACGCTGTTTATTCAAAATCATCCCCCCTTTCAGCCCGCTGACAACCTGACATCTGGTGAACTATCGCGCTGCCTGCGACAAATTCTGCCACCTAAAATGACAAAATCATCACTTGGTCGAAAAACCGTATGAGAAGTGTGAGTGAAAGCACTTTCAAACAAGCTCCAAAGGAGGCACTATCGAAGGGATGTATCAATAAAGGGGTATTCAATGTTGTTACAACCTGCCAATACAGCAAAATCCAGACAATTGCTGAACGAGACCATGGCTTTGGTTCTCGCAGGAGGGCGGGGCAGTCGCCTCAAGCAGTTAACGGACAACAGGGCGAAACCGGCAGTGCATTTCGGCGGCAAGTTCCGCATCATCGACTTCGTACTTTCCAATTGCATCAACTCGGGGATCCGCCGGGTCGGCGTAGTCACCCAGTACAAGTCTCACAGCCTGCTGCGCCACCTGCAATCGGGCTGGTCATTCCTGCGCTACCAGATGAACGAGTTCATCGACCTGCTACCAGCCCAGCAACGGGTGGACGAGGTCAACTGGTATCGCGGCACTGCCGATGCCGTCTATCAGAATCTGGATATCATTCGCGATCACGGCCCCAAATATGTGGTGGTGCTGGCGGGGGATCACATCTACAAGATGGATTACGCCGCCATGCTGCTCGACCATGTCAACATGGGTGCCAAGGTGACGGTGGCCTGCATCGAGGTACCGCGTACCGAGGCGAGCGCCTTTGGCGTGATGGCGGTGGATGAGGATCGCAAGATCAACGCCTTCGTCGAGAAACCGGCCAATCCGCCGGCCATGCCGGGCAAGGCCGATACGGCGCTGGCCTCCATGGGCGTCTACGTCTTCGATGCAGAGTATCTCTATCAGCTGCTGGAAGAGGATCTGGCCAACCAGGCCTCACACCACGATTTTGGCATGGACGTGATCCCGCGGGTGGTCAAGGAGGGCACTGCCTACGCCCATCCGTTCAGCATGTCCTGTGTCGGCTGCTGCCCGCAAAAGCGCCCCTACTGGCGCGATGTGGGGACGGTGGACTCCTTCTGGGAGGCCAACATGGATCTCGCCTCCGTGATGCCCGAACTCGACATCTATGATCAGGAGTGGCCCATCTGGACCAGCCAGAACATGACGCCCCCCGCCAAATTCGTGCAGGACAGAAATGGCCAGCATGGCATGACCATCAACTCCATGTTCTCCGGCGGCACCATCGTCAGCGGCTCCTTCATCGTGAGCTCTGTGCTGTTCAACCATGTGCGGGTCGACTCCTTCTGTACCCTGGATCAGGCAGTGATCTTCCCCGGTGTAGAGATAGGGCCCGGCTGCCGTTTGCGCCGGGTGGTCGTTGACAAAGGCTGCAAACTGCCTGAAGGCTTGGTGGTGGGGGAAAACGCCAGCGAAGATGCCCGTCGCTTCCACCGCTCCGAGCAGGGCATAGTGCTGGTCACCAAGGAGATGTTGGCCAAGCTGTGAGCCCCAGCACCTGACGCAAAAAAGGAGCCGCCGGCTCCTTTTTCCATTTACTTACCGCTAGCCCCGTACCTGGCAGGCACGCCGACGAGGCTGCCCACTCCCCGCGCCAGCGCATGAACCACAATCTGCACAATGAGCTTGCCGACCCCATCCAGCGGCTGGCCATCGCCATGGAACCAGCGACCTATATACGCCCCCTGCGCCACCAGGCAGCCTGGTTGCTCCAGCCATCAAGAAGACCTGCCACTGACCCAATGCTGTTCACTGAGTAGCCCCTGATCGGCTCGCAGAGTGAGGCTGAACATCCCCGTGAGCATCAGAAAGGTAAGAGAGCCACCGTGGACGAGAGACTTGTTGTGTTGAAACCAGCGAGTGATGGGCTGCAGCACCTTGCCCATGCATGCTGACTTGAAGGGGATGGGGGTGCCCAGCTCACCACCACCTCAGTGGGCTCCATTCAAGCCGCATCGATGTAGGTAACAATGCCCCTGAACAACCAAAGAGGCCGACAGCCATGTCGGCCTCTTTCTTGTCAGCACACCCCGCCTTTCATCGCATCCAAATATCGCCACGCGCTGCTGCCAGCATCCCTCACAACGCAATTGACTTATCTATCTATAATCATCATCTGGGTCGCATATGTGACCTTATTTATCAAGGAGAGAGATATGGAGAGGGCGATACACCGTTTTACACTGCACTCACTCTGGTCAGGGCTCGGGATCCGCACCCGGATCCTCTCCGGGGTTGCCATTCTGATGATCATCGCCATCAGTTGCATCACCCTGATCCTGGAGCAGATCTCCCACAATCAGGCACAGCAGCGGGTCGAACGCTACGAGCTGCCAAGCAGTGTGGACCGGATCGCCAACCAGCTGACCGCCCAGCTGATCCAGCATCTGACCGAAGCGCAGGCGCTGGCCAACAACCGCTTTGTTATCGACTGGCTGACCGCCGGTATGCCAGAGCAAGAGTGGCCCGCCATAGAGCGCTACTTTCAGGATCTTCAGCAGCGCATCGGTGGCAATGTCTTTATCGCGCCACGCCAGAGCAGTACCCTGATCAACTTCAGTGGCAGTACCACAGCCCAAAAACAGTTGAGCGAGTCAGACCCGAAAGATGAGTGGTTCTACGGTTTTCTCAAACGGGGCAAACCGTACGAGTTGAACCTCGATATCTCGGATTTCGACCAGAGCGCCTCCCTCTATATCAACACAGCCGTGACCGCAGCAGGCAAGACCCTGGCGGTGGCGGGCACCTCCATTGACATGAGCGCCCTGAGCAAGCTCATCAGCGGCTACCGGATTGGCAAGAGCGGTCAAGTCTATCTGGCCGATATGGAGGGCAATATCGAGATCCACCCCGAGCAGGAGCAACAAGGCTCCGCCCACCATCAGCAATCCTTCCTCGACACCGTCAAACGGCTCATCCCCAACGCCCGGGAGCAGGTGGCGGTGGAAGCGCTGACGCTGGAGGGGCAGACCTACCTCATTGCGGTACGTTACATCCCCACCCTCAACCGTCTACTGATTGGCGAGATCAACGGTGCCGAACTGGAAGAGGGGCTGCTCGCCTCCCGCAAACTGATCATCATGGTGTCACTGGCCATCGGCGGGCTGGCGATGCTGGCTTCGGCCTGGCTGGCTCACTCCATCAGCCGCCCCATTCGTCAGGCGGCCGATGGCATGCACCACATCACCGCCGATCGGGATCTGGTGACTCGCCTCGACTTCTCTGACAAATCCGAGCTGGGGATGATGGCCCAGAGCTTCAACCAGCTGATCCAGAGCCTGAACCAGAGCTTCTCCCGCTTCCAGCAGTCAGGCAGCGCCCTCTCGGCGCAGTCATCCCAATCCATGCAACAGGCCCAGGCGCTGGCGGGTGAAGCCTGCCAGCAGGCCCAGAGTATTCAGGAGCTGACCAATGTGGTCTCCATCATCGGCAACAACGCCGAGCAGATCGCCACCCGCTCGGAGGGAGTCAACGAGGTGACCCGGCGCATCGCCAGCCACATGATCGCCATCGAGCAGGATGTGACCCAAAGTGCCGAGCAACTCGATACCTTGCGCAATAGCATCGGCAGCTCCTCCGCCCTGCTGGAGGAGGTGGTCAAAGACAGCAACAACATCACCCAAATCATGAATCTGATCCGCGATGTGTCGAACCAGACCAACCTGCTGGCCCTCAACGCCGCCATCGAAGCGGCCCGCGCGGGGGAGATGGGCCGCGGCTTTGCCGTAGTTGCCGACGAAGTACGTCAACTGGCCGTGCGCACCCAAACTGCAACCAAGGATGTGCAGGATCTCATCTTGCGCCTGCAAGAGGGTACCCGTCAGGCCAGCAGCTCGATGGCGGACTCCCGCACCCTGAGCGAAGAGGGTTATAGCAGGATGCATCAGACCAGAGAGGTGCTGATCGATGCCACCAGCCAAATCAACCAGACCGCCCTCGAGATCAACGAGATCAGCGCGCTGGCACAGGCCCAGAATCAACAGATGGGGCAGGCCAGAACGGCGCTGGATGAGCTCGCCATGGTGGCCGAACTCCAGCGGGAACACGCGCAGGAGAGCAATATAGCCAGTAGTGAGCTGTTTGAGCTGGCCAAGGCCATCGACGAGCAGATCCGCCAATACCGGATTGGCTAGGTCCAGTCCCTCCCCCCTCTCAGTAACCAGCACGCCACCACAAGGTGGCGTTTTCATTTTGCGAATCATTTTGCGCGCGATCCCGAAACGGGAATGCGGCGATAACCCACAACTCATTGATAGTTAACGGGAAAAAAGATGGAACGGCCATTGCTTAGTGATATCAGACCCAACTGAGGGATATCGCCATGAAATCGACCACCACTCAAGCACCCGTAGCCCAGGCATCCGTCGCTCAAAAAGAGGCCCTGACCACCCGAGAAGGAACCTTCCTGATGATGGTGGCCCAACCGGTGGTGCTCACCAGCATCGTACTGGCGACCACCGCGGGTGGACTCTCCTGGCAGTGGACCCTGCTGCTGGCCATTGCGCCCGTGATCGGCGGCGCCCTGCTCAGCCGGGTATGGGGCAAATTGCCTCGTTAAAACCGTCTCGCCGCACACACCTTCCCGAACTCGCGGCCGACCCTCAACTCGGCCGTCTGTTTATCTGCTTGGCCGTACGACGTGGCGTTACAGGGTATGGCTTCTCAGCTGCTCTTTGAGAAAATCGAGCCAGACCCGCAGCCGGATGTCGCGCTGGGCATCGGAGTAAAACACCGCATTGATGGGGCGCGAGGCGCCGCTGTTGCTGCGCGCCAGCACCTCCACCAGAGCGCCGCTGGCCCGATCCGGCCCTGTCATAAAGTCCGACAGGCAGACGATCCCCTGCCCTGCCAGCGCCAGCTGACGCAAGGTTTCGCCGCTGCTGGCCCGCAGACTGGGGGTGATGGCAAAGCGATCCCCCTGCTCGGCACTGAGCAGCGGCCAGTGGTTGAGGTGATCGGGATGCAAAAAGCCCAGCAGCTCGTGGCCAGCCAGCAGATCCGCCGGCTGGCGCGGGGTACCGCGCTCGCTCAGGTAAGCGGGCGATGCCAGCAACCTTAGCCGCGAGTGGCCAAGCGGCAGGGCGCGCAGGGAAGAGTCGGCCAGCTCGCCGATACGGATGGCCATGTCCACCCGCCGCTCCATCAGATTGATAAAGCCCTCCGAGCTGTGCAATTGCAGCTCGATGGCGGGGTAGCGGCGGCGAAACTCACCGATGATGGGCACCAACCGGTGCAGGATAAAGGGGGTGGCCGCATCGACCCGTAATATCCCCTCCGGCTGCGCCTTGCGCATCAGCAGGTGACCCTCCGCCTCGCTCATCTCGGTCAGGATCTTCACCGCACGCTGATAGAACCAGCTCCCCTCTTCGGTCAGGCTGACCCGGCGGGTGGTGCGGTTGAGCAGCACGGTCGAGAGCTTCGCCTCCAGCCGCTTGATGCCACGGCTCACCACAGAATTGTCCATCCCCAGGTTCTCCGCCGCCTGGCGAAAACTGCCCGCCTCCACCACCGCCACAAACAGGGTCAGTTCATCAGAATGGGTCTTCATTGCTGTTATCCAGACAAGAGTGATGGACCTTTATAGGTGCAGCCGCGCTGGATTAGCAAGTGAGCTCTGGTGCACATCTTCGTTTGCATAGATAAATAACGAGCGGCCTTCATGTAGCAACAGGGCGGCTATCAAACGGCGTTTATGACAGTTATCACGGGTGGAGTGGATAATTTTGTGAATACGGCGCCGTTGTGGTCGCGGCAAGGGTGAAAGTACGGGCATCAATTAAGTCCTTTTCGTGTATTTTGTTTGGCGACTAATCAGATCGCACAAACGGGACTGAGCTCCCTTCTTCCAGTGGTCTGCTATTCGGAACGACTATTTAACTACGGTCATTGAACCTATGTACAGATACATCCAGTTACAAAAAAACCACTTTTATATACGCTATATGCGCGGTGAATCACATTTCCTCCCTACCTAATAAATGTTTGATTGACACAATTTTTTGTTTACATTTAATAGCTGCGAACGAGCCCACACAGGATGGAACTATTAATATTGAATTTAATAGTTCCATGAGATTTTCGACATGATACAGGCTCAGTAGATACAACCAATAACAATAGGTGTTTAAAAGTGAAGAAAACAAAAATAGCAATTTTATTGATTACCTTGACATCATTGTCAACCCCCACGCTAGCTTTAGAAACAATGAGCTCTTTTGCTACAAGAGCAAACATTGACACAGATAATGTAAATTACATAAATTTTAACAAAAAGTTAATTGAGTCACGTAAAAACAATGATCGTCACACACCTAGCTACAACGACATAATACAGAAGACTTTAGAAGGAGGGGAAGTATTTCTATTTGATTTTAGTGACATTAAAAAGAAAAAAGATATTGAAGTCGCGAAAGAAAAATTCAGAAAAACAATTCCAATTTCTTTTGATGAAAATGCCATCGTGGTCAGTCGACATAATGGCAAAGTCATGCTAACTCCCATAGATACAGACAAGGCCGAGCAGATTCACGATACCTTATATCAAATAGAACAATTAAGTGATTTGAGTGACATCTCTCCAGCAACTAATTTTAGCTATCAAGGTGAATTCAACCAACAAATCCCTATGATTGAGTATTACCTCAATCTAAATAACTCAAGTGTTAGACAGAACTCAACCCTGACTCTTATACACAAATATTGTGAACTGATTGGCACTTTTCCCGATTTCCAGGATCTGATCTCCTATGTGACTCCCGAACATGGTAACGATCATGCTAACTTTTGCTCTTCATCGTGCGGCC
>NZ_JAACGC010000056.1:0-28811 GCF_029237385.1 Aeromonas sp. 1HA1 | reverse complement strand
GCCAGTCAGCGAATTCCATCAGGGACAGAGGCAGTAGCCTCGATCACAGTCCGGATCTATGGCTGCAATCTCAACCTAACTCACCGTCATCGATTGAAGGCTTGGCAAACCGGGGCGACCATCTATGGAACACGGGCTGGCTCGGCTCCAGTACCTTGACCAGTGCATCGGAAAAGACCGCCACCATGTTGCCCAGCACCAGATAGAGGATGCCGATCCCGACTGCATTCATACCACCTCCGACGTTATATGAGGGCAGGGTAGCGTGGGGTCAGTTATCCAGTAAAATGATAAAAAATCACCATCTATGAGAATTTTGGATAATGAAGCTGCCTCCCCTGCGCGCTGTTCAATATTTCGAAGCGGTTGCCCGCCTGCTCAGCTTTTCTCGCGCGGCCCTCGAGCTGAACGTCAGCCAGAGTGCGGTCAGCCACCAGATCCGTCTGCTGGAGGATTTTCTGGGGGAACGGCTGCTGTTGCGTCAGGGGCGGCTGTTGTCATTGACCGCCCAGGGGGAGGTTTACTTCGAAGGCATAGCCGCTGGGCTCGGCCAGATCGCCCAGAGCAGCGAACAGCTGCGCGGCGGTGGTGAGATGCGGCTGCGACTCGCGGTCTACAGCTCGTTCGCGGTGAAGTGGCTGATCCCGCGTCTGGCGGGTCTGCGTCAGCTCTACCCCGAGCTGGATCTGAGCCTGGAGATGGTGGCGGAAGATCCCGAGCTCTCCGATCGGGTGGCGGACTGTTTCATCACGGTGTCGCCCCATGGTCGCGGTTATTGCCACGATCTCATCTATCAGGAGCGGCTGTTCCCGGTCTGCAGCCGACGCCTGTTGCAACAGCTGGAGGGGGAGTGGCCACAGGCCATCTGGCAGCTGCCGCTCCTGTCGGTGCAGTCCATCTACAAGGTGCGGGGAGAGGATTGGCAGCGCTGGGCCAAGGCTGGCGGTCTGGTCATCCCGGATGAGGCACGGATGCACCACTTCAGCCATGTGCTGCTGGCGATGGAGGCGGCGGCCTGGGATCAGGGGGTGGCATTCGTGAACGACTACATGCTGCGGCCCGATGATCCTCAGCTGGTGGCCTTGCCGGTTCACCAGCTGGAGACGGGGGATGCCTTCTACTTTACCTGCAAGCGATCCCGGGCCCATGAGCCCGCCATCAGCCGATTGCGCCAATGGCTGATGATGGAGGCGCGCCAGAGCATGGCGCTATAACCGCTTGGCTTATCAGGCTTTCTTGAACTGGCTCAGGATAAACAGGCCGGTGGCGCAGACCACCACGGAAGGGCCCGCCGGCGTGTCTTGATACCAGGAGAGGCTGAGGCCGCCCAGCACGGCGAGACAGCCGATCAGTGCAGCAAAGCCCGCCATTTGCTCCGGCGTCTGGCTGAAGCGGCGGGCGGTGGCGGCGGGAATGATCAGCAGCGAGGTGATGATCAGCGCCCCGACAAACTTCATTGCCACGGCGATCACCAGCCCGATCAGCAGCATCAGCACACAGCGCAGCACATCGACCCGGATCCCTTCCACCCGAGCCAGCTCTTCCGAGATGGTCATGGAGAGCAGGGGATCCCACAGGCGCCACAGGGTGAGCAGGACCAGGGCGCCACCGCCGTAGATCCAGAGCAGATCCACCGGTTGTACCGAGAGCAGGTCGCCGAACAGGTAGGCCATCAGATCCACCCGCACGTTATCCATAAAACTCAAGGTGACCAGGCCAAGCGACAGGGCGCTGTGGGCCAGGATGCCGAGCAGGGTATCGGTCGCCACCTGCTGGTTGCGACTCATGATCACCAGCAGCATGGCCATGGCGAGGCAGCAGACCACCACCGCCAGGGTCAGATTCACCTGCAGCAGTATGCCGAGTGCTATGCCGAACAGGCAGGCATGGGAGAGGGTGTCGCCAAAATAGGCCATCTTGCGCCACACCACGAAGCTGCCAAGGGGCCCGGCCAGCAGGGCGATACCGAGGCCGGCCGTGAGGGCATATAACAGAAAGCTGTCCACTTGAATGTCCTTAGCTGCGCTTATTGATTGCGAGACGGCAGGCGGATGACGGGGGCCTGCTCATTGTGATGATGGTGTTCGCCGTCGCAGTGATGATGGTGGGTGTAGACTGCCAGCACTTCCTGTTCAGGGCGCCCGAACAGGCGGGCAAATTCGGGATGGCGTGCCACGCTTTCCGGCTCGCCGTGACAGCAGACGTGGCGATTGAGGCAGATCACTTCGTGGGTGCTGGCCATCACCAGGTGCAAGTCGTGGGAGACCATCAGTACGGCGCAGTTGAACTCGGCCGCCAGCGTGCTGATAAGGGCATAGAGCTCGATCTGGCCGTTGATGTCCACCCCCTGTACCGGCTCATCCAGCACCAGCAGCTCTGGCTTGACCAGCAGGGCACGTGCCAGCAGCACTCGCTGCATCTCGCCGCCAGAGAGCTTTTGCATCCGGTTATCCAGTAACCCCTGGGCGCCGACCCGATTGAGCGCCTCCTCGATGGATAGACGGCCATTCTTGCCCAGTTGCAGGAAGCGGCGCACCGTCAGCGGCAAAGTGGGATCCAGATAGAGGCGTTGCGGTACATAGCCAACCCGCAGATCGCGACGGCGCCGGATCTCGCCGGTATCCGGAGTGAGCAGGCCCAGTACCAGCTTGCTCAGGGTGCTCTTGCCCGCCCCGTTAGGGCCGACCAGGGTAGTGATTTTGCCTTTATTCAGGGTAAAGGAGACCTTGTCGAGCACGGATCGTCCGTCGAACGAAAGACAGACCTCTTTCAGCTCCACCAGTTGGGTCATGACAGCTCCGGGGTTTACAGCCTGTGAGAGTTATAATATAACAACAGCGTTTGTTTGTTATATTATCACACACTCACTTCCTGACGAGATCTCTATGCGAATTCTTACACTTATCACTGCCTTGCTGGCAGTGAGCCTGCCTGTCCGTGCCCTCGAGGTACTGACCACCATCAAGCCCCTCGGCTTTATCGCAGCCGCGATCACCGATGGCGTGAGTGAGCCCAGAGTACTGCTGCCGACCGGCGCCTCTCCCCACGACTTCTCACTGCGCCCCTCCGATATTCGCAGCATCCAGGGTGCCGATCTGGTGGTATGGGTCGGTCCCGAGCTGGAAGGCTTCATGGCCAAACCGCTGGCCAAGCATCCCCATGTGCTGACGCTTACCCGGGTTGAGGGGATGCCGCTGTTCGACTACGCCAAGCAGGAAGGGCACGAAGAGCATGCCGATGAGGGTCATGATCACGATGGACACGAGGGGCATCATCACGAAGGGGTGGATCCGCATATCTGGCTGGGGCCGACCCAGGCACTGGTTATCGCCAGTGCGCTGAGTGAAACGCTAAGTGCCCAGGATCCCGCCAATGCCGAACGTTATCGCGCCAACCTGCTGACCTTCAAGGCCAAGGTGGCGGCCAAGGACAAGCTCATCTCCGAACAGATGAAGGCGGTGAACCAGAAGGGCTACTTCGTGTTCCACGAGGCTTATGGCTACTGGGAACGTCACTACGGAATGAGCTCCAAGGGGCACTTTACCGTAAACCCGGAACGCCGTCCCGGCGCCAAGACGCTGGTAGAGATCCGCAAGGCGCTGCAGGAGAAACAGGCAAGCTGCATCTACGCCGAGCCACAATTCTCCCCTGCCGTGATTGAGTCTGTGGCCCGCAATACCGGCGCCAAGGTATTGCTGCTGGATGAGGTGGGTGAGCAGGTCCCGATTGGTGCTGATGGCTACCCGCAGTTCATGCAACAGTTGGCTGACGCCTTCGCCCAGTGCCGCTGAGCTCTCTTTGGTTCACCTGATAGGGTTGCCTGCGCCAACTATACTGACCTCCAGCATCTGACATGGAGTGTTAAATATGAAATGGCTGCTCATTCCCACCTGCACGCTGGCGCTGCTCTGTGCCAGCGTGCAAGCGTCCCGTCTCTCCGAATACATTGCCAGCCCCGAGTTGAGGGCCAAATTGCAGGAGGTTTATGGCGGCAGGGCGATCCAGCGTGCCGAGGCGTTTTCCCGCCTGCTCACGCCCCGTGCCGGTACCACGGATCAGCAGAAGATCGAGCTGGTGAACAACTACTTCAATAACCTGACCTACAGCGATGATCCCAGCTTGTGGGGTGATGAGGATTATTGGGCCAATCCATTGGAGTTTATTGGTGCTCGCGGGGGGGACTGCGAAGATTACAGCATCTCCAAGTACTACACCCTGATGGAGCTGGGGGTTGAAGAGAAAAAGCTGCGGCTGGCTTATGTCAAGGCGGTGAAGTACAACCAGTTTCATATGGTGACGCTTTATTTTCCAACGCCCAAATCCGATCCGCTGGTGCTCGACAACATCAACAGCCGGATCCTGCCCGGCAGTCAGCGAACTGATCTCATCCCCGTCTACAGCTTCGATGCAAAGAGCATCTGGATCATGAAGTCACGCCGTGAAGGCACATTGGCGGGCAGTGCCGACAGGTTGGCGCAGTGGACATCGATGAAGACCCGTTTCTCCAGCGAGCAACTGCGCTCCCCCCGTCGCCAGCTATAGTTTTCCCGCCGCTTTCAACTCTTCGAAATATTTTGCCGCGCCCGGATGCTGTTCGATGCTCAGCACCGGGCCTGTTTTGTTACGGGCCTTGTGAAACAGGTTGGCGTAACCATAGGTCTGCTCGTTGAAGCTGGTCTGCTGGGACAACATGGCCCTGGTCAGTCGGTAGACCTCCGCCTCAGGCGTGGCGGCATTGGTCACCAGAGTGGCCGCGATGGCGAAGGTGGGGGTCGCCTTCAGGTTGCCGGGATAGATGCGGGCAGGCACTTGGCTGCGCTGGTAGTACTTGACCCCCTTGAGCAGTTGATCCCGAGTCTCTCCCTCGATCGGCAGAAAGCGGATGGCACAGCGCTTGGTGGTATCGAGCACGATCCGGTTCGGGTGTCCCATTACCAGACCGTAGGCATCTATCTGCTTGCTGCAGAGCGCCTCCGCCAGATTGCCTACGCTCTTCAGATCGAGATCCTGCTCTTTTGCTCCCAACAGGTTGAACAGGGCCAGGGCCGTCTGGCGAGTGCCCGAGCTTTTCAGCCCTATGTCGATGGGCGCCAGCTTGAGCTGTGTCAGCGTGGTGATGTCGCCATCCGCCCGCACCACTATGGTGAAAGGCTCGGCGTGGGTAGCGAACATGGCTCTCAGTTCGGGTTGCGGCTGGCTGGCATAGGGCCCGAGGCCTCGGCTGGCCTGATAGAGCCAGTCCGATTGCACCAGGGCATAGGGTATCTGCCCTGACTGTAGTTGGTGCAGATTCTCGATGGTACCTGAGGTGACCTGCAGCTTGCATCGCAGCTCGGGGTCACTCTTGTTGGCCAGCCGGCAGAACTCTTTGGCGACCTGATGATAAATCCCCTGCTCACCGCCGGTGGCGATGAGCAGGGGGCTGGCCAGCAGCAGCAGCGGCCACAGCAGGGCGAGTAACAACCCGAGTTTGTTCATGAGATCTCCTTGCTGGCGTAACCGTCTATGCCCCAGCTGCGCAGGGTGTCGATATCCTGGATCTCGCTGGCTTCTGCCAGCAGAGTGTAGCCCGCACTGTGCAGGCATTGAGCCACCAGATTCCAGTAAAGGGGAGCCTGGGTTGGCTGGCAGCTGATGAAGACGGGGTTGATGGGGTCGAGCTGATTGAAGGTGTCGTTGGTCATGGGGATGGCGCTGAACGCCATCTCGATGCCCTGCTCCTGCAAGGTGGCGAGCCGTGCTTCCCCGAGGGGTGGGAAGCTTGCCAGATCCCAGCGCCAGTCGAGGGTCTTGCCTCTGCCCTTGGCCAGCAGCGGGACGAATTGCGCCCAGTCAGCATGATTGAGCAGGCTGAGGGGCAGTTGCAGCCCTTCCACCGGATGGTGCAACCAGAGGTCGAGCAGGTGCAGGATCTGATCCGGGGAGCTCTCCGGCGAGGGAGTCAGGGTGGGAATGAGGCGGCTGTAGAGACGGATGCTGCCCTGGGTGGAGAAAAAATGCTGTTGTTGCATGCCGTCTTCCCCTTCCGTCACATCTTGCAGGGGTTGAGCGATTGTCGGCGCCTGTTGCTTGCCGAGCTGGGTGATCTTGAGCCGCTGTTGCAGCAGATCCCGCTTGCGCTCCGAGACCAGCTGGTTGACCGAGATGACCAGCTCCTTGAGATCCTGCAGCCAGGGAGAATCCAGATTGCCGCTGAACTGGCGTTTGCGGATCCTGACCAGTTGCTGGTTGATGAGCTCGAGGGGGCGCAGTAGGCGGCCGCATACCCAGGAGATCACCAAGGTGAACACCAGTAGGCCGGCGAGCAGGGCAAGGCCAGTGCGGCTGATGGCATTCCACAGGTGCTGATAGGCGTAGCCCGTGTGCCCTTCCAGGGTGAGGGTGCCCAGCATGCGCCAGCCATCGGTCAACTCCTGCTCAATTTTGACCGGCGGCATGTCGATAACAGAAGGGAGCCAGCTCGGCACATTCTGCAGCGTTGTGTGAAAGACCTTCTGGAACAGTAGTTGGCCGTCAGGGTCCAGCAGGGTGACCGAGCTGACGAAGCCGCCGTCGAACATGGCGTTGACTATGGTTTCGGCAAGCACCTTGTCATCGTTGAGCAGGGTGCCTTGCAGCACCAGGCCGAGGGCCGTGATGGCCGTTTCCAGGTTGGCCGACATCTGGTCGAGGATGGATTGGCGTACCGTGGTGATTTCCAGCATGAACAGCAGGGCGGCACCGATCACGAACAGGATCAGGATGATTCGGTTTAACAGTTTTGCTAACGACATATCCACTCCATGGAAAAGTTATCACAACATCATGAAACCTTGGGCCAAACACAATCGGACCCGGTTCTTAAAAATAGGAAAAAATGGTTAAAAAAGACGATCATTTCTGCCCATAGGGGAATGTTATGCATAAAATGTGAGGTTCATGCAGATTGCTATGAACTAATTGTGAGTATTTAGGTCAAACAGTCAGTTTTATACAGTTTTGTAGCAAAACAGACTGACGACTAACACCCTTGGATCTAATGACAGGATAGCGGATGAAACGTCTCCGTCCCTTGGTAGCACAGGCTGCCAATTGGGAACCCCCGGTTCCCCGCAAGCATTTTTACGCAATGTTACTGCTCACAGCGATGACACTGTCAGCGGTAGCCATATTGCCAGCGCCAGGTGACATCCTGGAGCGGCCATTGCGTTTGGAGTTGCCCATTGCCACTAACGGTACGGCAACCAACGAAGACAATACGGATTTTAACGACATCCCGGATCATGAGCTGGTGGAAGCCGCGCTCCCGGAAGATGACATCCCGACCGACGCCACTCCCCAGTGGCAGGACTACAGGGTGCGCAACGGTGAAAACCTGACCACCATCTTCAACAACTTGGGGCTTTCGACCACCACTCTCTACAAGGTGCTGGATGCGGATAGCAAAAACAATCTGGCCCGCCTCAAACCCGGTCAGACTATCGAGTTGCTGATCGATCAGGACAACATACTGCAACAGATGAAGATTCGTCTGAATATCAAGCAGACCCTGATCCTGGAACGCATTGATGACACCTACAGCGCCAACATGCTCAATGAAGAGGTGCAGTGGCAGCAGAAGAGTTATGAAGGCGTCATCAACGGCAGTTTCTATGTCAGTGCCCGCAATGCGGGGATCCCGGCCAACCACATCCAGAAGATCGCTAACCTGTTCCAGTGGCGGTTGAATTTCGCCAAGGATCTGAAAAAGGGCGACAAGTTCAAAGTGCTGGTCCGTCAGGAGACGGTCGAGGGCAAGAGCACGGGCAACACCCAGTTGCTGGGGGTCGAAGTGTTCAATCAGGGGCAGGGTATCTCGGCTTGGTTGTCGGAAGATGGCAACTACTATGACGGTCAGGGTAACAGCCTGGAGCGCGGCTTTCGCCGCTATCCGACCCATAGCCGTTATCGGGTCAGCTCCAGCTTCAACCCGAGTCGTCGCCACCCGATTACAGGTCAGGTTCGTCCTCACGAGGGCACTGACTTTGCCCTGCCGGTGGGCACGCCCGTGATGGCGACGGGTGACGGCGTCGTGATCAAGGCGACCAGCCACCCGCTGGCCGGCACCTATGTGGTGATCAAGCACGGCCGTACCCTGATGACCCGTTATCTGCATTTGAGCAAGCTGCTGGTGAAAACCGGTCAGAAGGTGAAGATGGGCGACAAGATTGGGCTCTCCGGTAACACAGGCCGTTCCACCGGTGCCCACTTGCACTATGAGGTGCGGATCAACAACCGCCCGGTCGATCCCATGAAGGTCAAGTTGCCGATGGCGGAGCCGCTCTCCGGCAAGGCCAAACGTCAGTTCCTTGCCAAGGTGAAGAGCTATCGCAAGGAGATGGAGGCAGGCTGACGCCGGTTTCCAGCCGAATAGAAAAAGGCCCTGCCACATTGGCGGGGCCTTTTCATTGGTGTCATGGGCGGGATCAGTAACCTTTGTCGAAGTCTATCTTGCCGTCCAGCGGTTGACCGTCGATGAAGCGAATGTAGTTGCGCACGAAGATCTGGGCCACATCATCGGGGAAGCTGTAGGCGCTGTTGTGCGGGGTGATGATGAGGTTAGGCTGGCCCCAGAGCGGACTGTCGGCGGGCAGGGGTTCCTGCTCGAACACGTCCAGCACCGCCATACCCAGCTTGCCGGTGCGCAGGGCGGTCAGCAGATCGCCTTCGTTGATGGCATTGCCGCGACCGACGTTGAACAGGATGGCGCCCGGCTTGCAATGCTCGAAACGGGATGCAGTGAACAGATGATGGGTCTCGCGGGTGGCGGGCAGGACACTGACGATGACGTCGGCCTGGGCCAGCATCTTGTTTAGCGCCGGCAACTGATACACCTGATCGAAACCGGCCCGCTCACGGCCGCTGCGGCTGACGCCGAGCACCTTCATGCCAAAGTGCTTACCGGTGTGGGCCAGGTGCTGGCCTATGCTGCCGGTCCCCAGGATCAGCAGGGTACGCCCCTTGAGCCCCTGGTACGGGTGGCTTTGCCACAGCCGCTGTTTCTGCTGCTCCCGGTAGAGCGGCAGCTGACGCATCAGGCTGAGCAGGTGGCCGAACACATACTCACTCATTAGCGGGCCGAAGATACCGCGCACGTTGGTGAGTTGATAATCGCGTCGGCTGCTGGCATCCAGCAGCACGTCGACCCCGGCATAGGTTGACTGGAACCAGCTCAGCTTGTTGGCCCTGGCCAGCAGCGGCTTGGCCCGCGCAGGCTCGGCCATCAGTATGTGGGCCTCCCCGATCAGTTTCTCGGCATCGCTCTGGTTGTCGGCTCTCAGAATGCGTAAATGGGGGAGATGGGCGGCCTTGAGCAGGCGCTCGTAGTGCGCGTTGTCCTGGCTGAGTAAAAGAAGGGTACGTTGACTCATACTCTTGTTCCTTATCAGATTTACGGCGCGGGAGAGAGGCCGCTTTGTCTTCATCTTACCCGAGTTGATCGGACAAGCTAGTCGACCGGGCCGCTTTTTCGTTTTCGTGCGGCCCCTCGTGGGCTACAATCTGCCCCACATTTTGCAAAGGATCCGACTCCAGTGTTTGGTGACAAGTTTTATAAGCGACTGGCCGAGCTACAGCCTTGGCAACAGACCGTCTACACCCTGGCGCTGGCAGAGCGCATGTACCCCAACTATGCGCTGTTTACCCAAGCATCCGGCTTCGGTGATGCGAAGGCGTTTCGCAACGCGCTGGATCAGATGTGGAACTACCTGACGGTAAAGGGATCCCGCGTCAATCTGGGGGCTATCCTTGAAGCGTTTGAAGTCTACATTCCGGAGCCCAGCAAGTTTGAATCCTACGGTGCTTATCCGGCGCTGGATGCCTGCGTGGCGCTGGGTTGTGCCTACAACTCGGTGATCTGCCGGGTCGGCGAAGAAGCCGAAGACGCCAGCCATGCCTCAGTGGGAACTGTGGCCGGTTTCATCGAGATGCTGGAAGAGCGCGACATGACCGAAGAGGAACTCTACGAGCACGAGTACATCGAGGCGGAGCTGGAGTTTCAGGTCGAGCTGCTCAAGCGGGTAGCCCACGAGCGTGACAGCGACCGCATCCTGGCAATCAGGGTATTTGCGGCCCAGGACGGTGTTTCCAACATAGGCATCAGCCTGGAGGAGTGATACCGCAACGGGATAGGTAGACAAAATCCCCATAGAAAAAAAGCTCCGTCAGGAGCTTTTTTTCTGCCTGTTCCCTTTTCATGCCCGTTCTTCGGTGAGCGGTCTGACGCTCAGCACGGGGGCGGCATCAATGCCATCGGCATTCATCATGGCCGAGATGCGCTGCAGGGAGGAGAGCAACAGGGTATGCTCCCAGGCTTCCAGTGCCTGAAAGCGCTGGATGAAACGTTCTTGCAGCGGGGTTGGCGCCTGGGCCAGCAGGGCACGGCCTGCGTCAGTGAGTGTCGCATGAACCTTTCGCTTGTCGGTTTCACTGCGAATTCGTTGCACCAGCTGGCGGCTCTCGAGACGGTCCATGATGGTGGTCGCAGTAGCCTGACTCATGTTGGTGTGGTCGGCCAGCTGACGCATGGAAATCTGTCCCAGCTCGTTGATCCCCTTGAGCAGCAAGAGCTGCGGCGACGTCAGCCCGGCTTCCTTGATCAGGCGCTTGGAGTGCATATCGATGGCACGAATAATCTGGCGCAGTGCAACCAGCACTTCATCATGTTTTTCCATGGGTGTGAGTCATTGCAGGGCTGTTGAGAGGCGCAAAATTCTCCGCCTATTTCATCACAAGATCAATATGGTTTTGGTCTAATAATTTCTGCTCTAATGATTTTTGTGTTAGTTTATCGGCCGTTCACCGAATTTTTAACCTGATATTTGAGGAGCAAAATGATGAATGACTATCTGGACATCAGGTCTCTGGTTGCCGATCTGCGTGTAGTCAGAGTCCGTTACGAACTGCCTGATACCTCGGCATTCGTGCGTTATCAGCCTGCCTATGAAGAGGATCCCAATACCCTCAAGGTGCATCATTACGACGGTGAGCTCCCGCTCTCTTGTAGCGAGACTGGTGCTTTCAACCTAAAGGAGTTGGTGAACGAATTGCGCTATGCCTATGTGCTGGTCCACCTGTTCCCTGACGAGAGTGCCATGAACTTCTACCTGACCGGTCTCGATACCGGCCTGGCCCAACTGGAGTTCATCGGTGGATCCTACGATTTCAACCGGCTCTGGATCACCAGCGGCATCTCCAATCTGGGTGTGCCCATGGCCATCTTCCTTGGCAAGCGTCACGCCGTTAATGGCCAGCCTTCCGTCACCCTGGTGGATCATCGTGAACTGGCCGCAGGCCGTATGGTCTATCGCGCCATCGGCGGCGCAGGTGAGCATGTGGGTGAAGACTTTTTCAACAACGACTAAGGAGGCCCGATGAGAGCAACCAAAGGGCTATTGAAAGGCCTGAACCCGACCATGGCCATGACGGCCCTCACCGTCATCACCCTGTTCCTGCTGTTTGGTGTATTTGTGCCCGAGACGGCCGCCGCCTGGTTTACCGGTGCCAAGGATCAGATCATTGCCGGGTTCAAGTGGTACTACATTCTGGTGGTCGCCCTGTTCCTGTTCTTCGCCGTCTATCTGATGTTCAGCCGCTTTGGCAGCATCCGCCTGGGTGACGACGATCAGGTACCGGAGTTTGGCTACTTTGCCTGGTTCTCCATGCTGTTCAGCGCCGGTATGGGCATAGGTCTGGTGTTCTGGAGCATTGCAGAACCCATGAACCACCTGCAGGGTAACCCTTTCATCACCGAAGGAATGACGCCGGAGGCGGCCCAGATAGCCATGCGGCTCACCTTCTTCCATTGGGGTCTGCACCCTTGGGCCATCTATGTGATCGTCGGCCTGTCGCTGGCTTTCTTCAGCTATCGCCGCAAGTTGCCCTTGGCCATTCGCTCCGTACTCTACCCCATTCTCGGTGAGCGCATCTACGGCTTCTGGGGTCATGCCGCCGACGTGCTGGCGGTGTTCGGTACCGTGTTCGGGGTGGCAACCTCCCTCGGCCTCGGCGTCTCCCAGATGAATACCGGTCTGAACCAGATGTTTGGCATAGCGGTGTCGCAGTCCAACCAGCTCTGGCTCATCGGCGGTATCAGCCTGATCGCGACCCTGTCTGCGGTCTCCGGCGTGGGGCGCGGGGTCAAGATCCTCTCCGAGCTCAATATTTGGCTGAGCGTCTTCGTGCTTGGCCTCTTCCTGGTGCTGGGGCCGACCACCTATATCCTCAACGCCTATGTGCAGAATATCGGTGACTACCTGCAAAACATCGTCAAACTGAGCTTTTGGACCAACACCGAAGCCAACGGTACCTCGGCCTGGCAGTCGAGCTGGACCGCGTTTTACTGGGGCTGGTGGATCGCCTGGGCACCGTTTGTCGGCATGTTTATCGCCCGTATTTCCAAGGGCCGTACCATTCGCGAGTTCGTGCTCGGCGTGCTGCTGGTACCCTCCCTGCTCGGCATGTTCTGGTTGACCGTGTTCGGCGGTACTGCCATGAACCTGGAGCTGTTCGGCGCTGGTGGCGTGGTGACTGCGGTCAATCAGGACGTGACCATGGCACTCTACAAGACGGTGGACCTGATGCAGTGGGAGACCTTCGGCTGGATCGCCAAGGCGGTACTGACCCTGCTGATCTGCACCTATTTCATTACCTCCAGCGATTCAGGCACTTTGGTCATCACCACGCTGCTCTCCATCGGTGATCAGGAGCCGCCGGTGCTGCACCGTGCCATCTGGGGCTTGGGGCAGGGGCTGGTCGCCGCTATTTTGCTGGTGTCCGGTGGATTGGCAGCCTTGCAGGCGGCCAGCATCATAGCCGCACTGCCGTTCTCTGTGATCATGCTGGCCATGTGTTACTCCCTGGTGCTGGGGCTCAAGCAAGAGAGTCAGCATCAGTTCGAGTATCGACAGAAGCTCAAGCGTCACCCCGGCTCGGTCAACCTGAGTCTGATGGATCGGATAGGTCCGGGCTGATGGCCTGACAGTAAAACCGTGCAAAGTAAAAGGGGAACCGTGAGGTTCCCCTTTTGTATGCTGCTGTAGTCGGCTGGCGGTTACAGCATTTGTTTGAGGCGATAGACGAGATCCAGCGCCTGACGGGGGGTGAGCTCGTCCGGGCTCACCGCCTCCAACTCCTCCACCACCGGATGGGGCTGAGGCGCCAGCGTCACCGGCGTCGGGCGTGTTTCACCAGCAGGCAGGGGCGTGGCGCTTTCGAGCTCTGCCAGCTTGTGCCGGGCCTGATGGATCACCGATTTCGGCACACCCGCCAGCGCCGCGACCTGCAGGCCGTAGGAGCGGCTGGCCGCTCCCTCCTGCACCGCATGCATGAAGGCGATGGTGTCGCCGTGCTCGACCGCGTCCAGATGGACGTTAGCCAGCCCCTCAATCAGCTCCGGCAGCCGGGTCAGCTCGAAGTAGTGGGTGGCAAACAGGGTGTAGGCGCCAATCTTGCTCGCCAGTTGCTCGGCGCAGGCCCACGCCAGCGAGAGGCCGTCGTAGGTGCTGGTACCGCGGCCAATTTCGTCCATCAGCACCAGACTGCGGGCGGTGGCGTTGTTGAGGATATTGGCGGTTTCGGTCATCTCTACCATGAAAGTCGAGCGGCCTGATGCCAGATCATCCGATGCCCCGATCCGGGTGAAAATACGGTCGATGGGGCCGATGTGGGCGCTGTCGGCGGGTACGAAGGCACCGATATGGGCCAGCAGCACGATCAGCGCGGTCTGGCGCATATAGGTGGATTTACCGCCCATGTTGGGGCCTGTGATGATCAGCATCCGGCGATCCCGCTCAAGCCGGATGGGGTTGGCGATAAAGGGATCGCTCATCACCTGTTCAACGACAGGATGGCGGCCCGCCTCGATCAGGATCTGATCCTCGTCGATCAGGGTCGGGCAGCGGTAGTCGAGGCTCTCGGCCCGCTCCGCCAGGTTGGCCAGCACGTCCAGCTCCGCCAGTGCAGCGGCGGATTCCTGCAGATCGCCGAGGTGGGGCAGCAGGGTGTCGAGCAGCTCTTCGTAGAGCCGTTTCTCCAGTGCCAGCGCCTGCGCCTGGGCGGTGAGCACCTTGTCCTCGTATTTTTTAAGCTCGTCGATGATGTAGCGTTCATTGTTTTTGAGGGTCTGGCGGCGGATGTAGTGGGCCGGTACCAGATGACTGTTGGCGCGGCTCACCTCGATGTAGAAACCATGCACCCTGTTGTAGCCCACCTTGAGGGTGTTGATGCCGGTCAGCAGCTTCTCCCGCTCCTCGATGCGGGCCAGGCTGGCGGTGGCGCCGTTGGCCAGATCCCGCAACTCGTCCAGCTCCTGATTGAAGCCGTCACGGATGACGCCACCATCGCGGATCAGCACGGGTGGCACCTCCATCACGGCGCACTCTAGCAGGCTCAGCAATTCGGGGAAGGTGCTGGCGCGCTCTGCCAGTTGCTGCACCGCCTCGTGCTGGTTATCCGCCAGCAGGCGCTGCAGCTCGGGCAGCTGGGCAAACGCCTGCCGCAGCCGGGTGAGGTCGCGCGGGCGGGCCGAACGCAGGGCCAGACGGGCCAGCACCCGCTCCACATCGCCCACCTGACGCAGCAGGTTGCCCAGCTCATCGTAGAGGTTCTGCTCGATAAGCGTATGGATGGTGCTCTGGCGACCTTTCAGGATCACCCGATCGCGGATCGGCTGGTGGATCCAGCGCTTGAGCAAACGGCTGCCCATGGGGGTGGCGGTGCGATCGAGCACCTCGGCCAGGGTATTTTCATACCCGCCCGCCAGATTCTGGGTCAGCTCCAGATTGCGGCGGGTGGCGGCATCCATGATGACAGCGTGATCAGGCTGCTCGAGGCGCACGCTGCGGATGTGGGGCAGGGCGGTGCGCTGGGTATCTTTGACGTACTGCATCAGGCAACCGGCGGCGCACAGGGCAGTCTCGCTCTTGTCGACCCCGAAGCCGACCAGATCCTGGGTGCCGAACTGCTGGCACAAGAGGGTGCGGGCGGTGCCGAGCTCGAACTCCCATTCGGGGCGACGACGCAGACCACGGCGACCTTCGACGTGCTGTAAAAACGCGAAGGATTCGGGATAAAGCAGCTCCGCCGGATTGGTGCGTTGCAGCTCCGCCAGTAACGTCTCTTCCTTGTCGAACTGGTTGATGAAGAAGCGGCCCGAACCGATATCCATGGTGCCGTAACCGAAGCGGCGGCCATCGTGGTAGACGGCGGCGATCAGGTTGTCTTGTCGCTCCGAGAGCAGCGCCTCGTCGGAGACGGTGCCCGGGGTGATGATGCGAATGACCTTGCGCTCCACCGGCCCCTTGCTGGTGGCGGGATCCCCCACCTGCTCGCAGATGGCGGCGGATTCACCGAGCTGTATCAGCTTGGCCAGGTAGCCTTCGATGGCGTGATAGGGCACCCCCGCCATGGGGATTGGGGTGCCCGCCGACTGGCCGCGCTTGGTCAGGGAGATATCGAGCAGCTGGGAGGCCTTGCGGGCATCGTCATAGAACAGCTCGTAGAAGTCGCCCATGCGATAGAACAGCAGGATCTCGGGGTTCTCGGCCTTGAGGCCAAGGTACTGCTGCATCATGGGCGTGTGGGCGCTCAGATTGGCGCCGGGCGCGGAGCCAATGGCGCCGCTGGCTTGGTGTTGTGCTGTCATGTTCTATTCCAGAAGGGGCCTCTTCGGGCCTGGGTCTGCGGTGATGAGCATTGAACTTGATGGCGCCATTCTACACGTAAGCGCCGCCGCAGTGGAGGCATGGCTGCCATGGTGCTGCCCGCATAGCCCAAGCCCCGCAGGCAAGCCTTGGCAGGCTGCGCCTGCACGAAGGGGCCCCAGCACCACACATCAGTGCCGCGACGGGGGCGGTCGGGTTCTGCCCTGCGGCGGTTGCGGGCGACAGGATCGGGATCGCATAATGTACCCTTTGAGCGAACCAGAAGGAGCCGGGATGACACTGGATGCAGAGATAGAGCACCTCGCCACCGAGCTGGGCCTGGCCCTGAGCCAGCGTGGCTGGCTGGCGGCCACCGCCGAATCTTGTACCGGTGGCGGGGTGGCCACGGCCATCACGGATATCGCGGGCAGCTCCGGTTGGTTCGATCGCGGTTTTGTGACCTATACCAACGAGGCCAAGCAGCAGATGCTGGGGGTAAGCGAGCAGAGTCTGCGGGAACAGGGCGCAGTGAGCGAGGCCGTGGTGCTGGAGATGGCTCGCGGCGCGCTGGAGAACTCGCGGGCCGCCATCAGTGTGGCCATCAGTGGCATCGCCGGTCCCGGCGGTGCCACTGAAGACAAGCCGATCGGCACCGTCTGGTTCGCCTGGGTGGATCGCAGTGGTCGTCATCACTCCCTGCTGGCCCGTTTTGACGGGAACCGGCGACAGGTACGCCAGCAGGCAGTCAGGCAGGCCCTGGCCGGTCTGTTAGCCCTGCTCAGATAAATTGGGCTTGATACTGTATGAATAGACAGTATACTTAGCCCAACTTCACTTCTTACTCACGATTTCCAGCGGAGATTGGCATGGATCAGAACAAACAGAAGGCACTGGCGGCTGCGCTGGGTCAGATTGAAAAGCAGTTCGGCAAAGGTTCCATCATGCGTCTGGGCGACAGCAAGACCATGGATATCGAAGCCATCTCTACCGGTTCCCTCTCTTTGGACGTGGCGCTTGGCATTGGCGGCTTGCCGTGTGGTCGTATCGTCGAGATCTACGGCCCGGAATCTTCCGGTAAAACCACCCTCACCCTGCAGGTGATTGCGGAAGCCCAGAAGAAAGGCAAGGTTTGTGCTTTTATCGATGCGGAACACGCCCTCGACCCCATCTATGCGGCCAAGCTGGGCGTCAACGTTGACGACCTGCTGATCTCCCAGCCGGATACCGGTGAACAAGCGCTGGAAATCTGCGACATGCTGGTTCGCTCCAACGCCGTTGACGTCATCATCGTCGACTCGGTGGCGGCCCTGACGCCGAAAGCGGAAATCGAAGGGGAGATGGGCGACTCCCACGTCGGCCTGCAGGCCCGTCTGATGTCCCAGGCGCTGCGCAAGCTGACCGCCAACATCAAAAACGCCAACTGCCTCTGTATCTTCATCAACCAGATCCGGATGAAGATCGGCGTCATGTTCGGTAGCCCGGAAACCACGACTGGTGGTAACGCGCTCAAGTTCTACGCCTCCGTGCGTCTGGATATCCGTCGCATCGGTGCTATCAAGGAAGGTGACGAAGTGGTCGGTAACGAGACCCGCGTCAAGGTGGTCAAGAACAAGGTTGCCCCGCCCTTCAAGCAGGCTGAATTCCAGATCTTCTACGGTGTTGGTATCTCCAAAGAGGGCGAACTGGTGGATCTGGGCGTCAAGCACAAGCTGATCGATAAGGCCGGCGCCTGGTACAGCTACAACGGCGAGAAGATCGGTCAGGGCAAGGCCAACGTGATGAAGCTGTTTGCCGAGAACAAGGCGATGGCGGCCGAGATAGAAGCCAGACTGCGTGAACTGCTGCTCTCCGGTGATGCGCCGGCCGAGAAGCCGGTGGTGGCGGAGGCTGACGAGCTCGAAGCCGAAAGCGAACAAGAGTTCGAATAACAGGAAGGCCGGGCTAACCCCCGGCCTTGTCATTTATGGCTGATATATCTACTCCCAGCGAGCCCCCTGAACTCTCCTTCGAAGAGCTGTTTGCCTCAGCCAAAGCCTTCGCCATGCGCAGTCTGGCTCGCCGCGAGAGCGCCGAGTCGGAGCTGGCCAACCGGCTGCGCAAGCAGGATTTCAATGATGAGGTGATCAGTGCTGTGCTCGACTATTGTCGCGGCTACCACTGGGTCGATGACGAGCGTTATGGCGCCATGGCAGTACGAGCCGGTGCGACCAAGGGGCAGGGGCCCATCAAGATCCGCTTCGATTTGCGCCGCAAGGGGCTGAGTGATGCGCAGATAGAGGCCGCCTTCGAGCAACCCGAGCTGGACTGGTTCGAGCTGGCACTCGCGTTGCTGCAACGACGGGCCAGGGCCAGTGATCTGGGGGATTTCAAACTGCGGATGAAGTGGATCAAGTATCTGCTAGGGCGCGGATTCAACCAGGATCAGGCCCGTTATGCCATCGCAGCCATGATGGAGCAGAGTGCCTAGCGTGGCGTTTGCCACTGACGGTTGAATGGGTCGTGAGGAAAGTGACTTGAAGAAAGTGACTTGAAGAGGGTGTCTGGGCGGCTCGTTGTCATGGCTATCGCGGCTGGCTTCACCACGCAGGCTGTCGAGAGGTTTGCCATCGTGGCCCGGAGCGTCTCTTGAACGACTCAGGGTATATCCTTTCTTCCACTGTGCTTGCATTGACCGGGCTCCTTGCCAGGCACCTGGCCCGCGCAGGTCATGAGTGCCAAGACTGCGCAGCATAGCGTCACCCGCTTGCGATTCAGCCATGGCTGGCCGAATGGCCGACCTGACGCCGAGGGGATAGCCCCTCGGATCCGAGCCTGAAAATTCTCCCGCTGCGGACCCATCTCACCGGTAAAAACGGCAGGGTTGCCTCCCTGCTCTGCCAACACAGCGTGATGCGCGCTTTTTCACCCGTCACGGGCTGGTACGTTTTACTTTACCCCGCAGAAAACTTACATTAATGCGGTTAAAAGTCCGTATTCGAATCAAGCAGGATTTTCCATGTATATGTCCACGTCAGAGTTACGCTCAGCGTTCCTCGAGTATTTCCGCTCCCAGGGGCACCAGGTTGTCTCCTCCAGCTCGCTGGTGCCGCATAACGACCCGACCCTGTTGTTCACCAACGCAGGTATGAACCAGTTCAAGGATGTATTCCTTGGCGCCGACAAGCGTGCCTATAACCGCGCCACCACGGCCCAGCGTTGCGTGCGGGCTGGCGGTAAGCACAATGACCTGGAAAACGTCGGCTATACCGCTCGTCACCACACCTTCTTCGAGATGTTGGGCAACTTCAGTTTCGGTGACTACTTCAAGCAGGACGCCATCCGGTTTGCCTGGGAATTCCTGACCGGGACCCTCAAGCTGCCCAAAGAGCGCCTGCTGGTAACCGTGTATGAAACGGATGATGAAGCCTTCGACATCTGGGCAGATGAAATGGGTGTGCCGGTCGAGCGCATAGTGCGCATCGGTGACAACAAGGGTGCTCCGTTTGCTTCCGATAACTTCTGGCAGATGGGTGATACGGGTCCGTGCGGCCCCTGCACCGAGATCTTCTATGACCACGGCGATCACCTCTGGGGTGGCCCTCCCGGTTCACCGGAAGAAGATGGCGACCGTTTCATCGAGATCTGGAACGTGGTCTTCATGCAGTTCAACCGTCAGGCCGACGGCACCATGGCACCGCTGCCCCGTCCGTCCGTGGATACCGGCATGGGGCTGGAGCGTATCTCCGCCATCATGCAGGGAGTGCACTCCAACTATGAAATCGACATCTTCCAGGGATTGATCAAGAAAGCGGCCGAGATAGTCGGCACCACGGATTTGAACAACCAGTCCCTGCGGGTTATTGCCGATCACATTCGTTCCTGCGCCTTCCTGGTGGCGGACGGTGTCATGCCATCCAACGAAGGCCGTGGTTATGTGCTGCGTCGCATCATCCGCCGCGCCGTGCGTCACGGGCGCAAGCTGGGTGCCACCGACGTCTTCTTCTACAAGCTGGCCGCCGAACTGGCCGTGCAGATGAAAGACGTGGCGGCCGAGCTGATCGCCCAGCTGCCGCTGGTCGAGCGCGTGCTGCGCATCGAGGAAGAGCAGTTCGTCCGCACCCTGGATCGTGGCTTGTTGCTACTGGAAGACGTGCTGACCAACCTGGGCGATGCCAAGATTATCCCGGGCGAGGTGGTGTTCAAGCTGTATGACACCTATGGCTTCCCGGCTGACTTGACCGCCGATGTGGTGCGCGAGCGCGAGATCGGTATCGACGAAGAGGGCTTCAATGCCGAGATGGAGAAGCAGCGCGCCCGCGCGAAAGAGGCCTCCAGCTTCGGTGTGAACTACAACGAGGTGCTCAAGCTCGACTTCGAGACCCCGTTTACCGGTTACAAACAGCTGAGTCAGAAGACGACCGTCGTTGGCATCTACAAGGATGGCGTCGAAGTGAACGGCCTCATCTCAGGTGAAGAAGCCGTGGTAGTGCTGGCCGAAACCCCCTTCTACGCCGAGTCCGGCGGTCAGGTGGGTGACTGCGGTATCCTCAAGGTGGATGACGGCATCTTCGCCGTGACTGATACCCAGAAAGCGGGCAAGGCCGTCATTCATAAGGGGTATCTGGAGCTGGGCACCCTGGAGAAGGGGGCCGAGATCGAAGCCGTGGTCGATGGCGAGCGCCGTCAGGCCGTGGCCCTGAATCACTCGGTGACTCACCTGCTGCACGCAGCCCTGCGTCAGGCGCTGGGGGATCACGTGACTCAGAAGGGGTCTCTGGTGGGCGCCGAGCGCATGCGCTTTGACTTCTCCCACTTCGAAGGATTGACCATGGCGACCATTCGCCGGGTCGAAGAGCTGGTCAACGCCCAGATCCGTGCCAACCATGACGTCAACACCCAGGTGATGGATCTGGAAACGGCCAAGTCGGCCGGTGCCATGGCGCTGTTTGGTGAAAAATATGAAGACGACGTGCGCGTGGTGCGCATGGGCGACTACTCCACCGAGCTGTGCGGCGGCACTCACGCCAAGCGCACCGGTGACATCGGCTTCTTCAAGATCATCGCCGAGAGCGGCATTGCCGCCGGCGTGCGTCGTATCGAAGCCGTGACCGGCAAGGGTGCCATCGATTTCATGCACCAGCTGGGTGAGCAGATCGAAGAGGCAGCGGCGCTGGTGAAGGGGGATCAGTTCTCCATCGCCGATAAAGTGCGCCAGATGCTGGACAAGTCCAAGATGATGGAGCGTGAGCTGGAACAGCTCAAGGCCAAACTGGCGGCTCAGGCTGGCAGCGACCTGCTCAGTCAGGTGATCGAGATCAATGGCCGGAAGGTGCTGATTGCAGCGCTGGAAGGGGCTGATCCCCAGTCACTGCGTGGCATGCTGGACGAGCTGAAGAATCAGATGAAATCCGGTGTCGTGCTGCTGGCAACCAGCAGCGATGACAAGGTCAACTTGATCGCCGGCGTGACCAGTGATTTGACTGGCAAGGTCAAGGCTGGTGAGCTGGTCAATCTGGTGGCCCAGCAGGTGGGTGGCAAGGGCGGTGGTCGGCCCGACATGGCGCAGGCGGGCGGTACCCAGCCGGAAGCTGTGCCTGCGGCACTGCAATCTGTTCACTCTTGGCTGGAAGAGCGCCTGTAATCGGGCGAGGTGATCTGTGGCACTCTATGTACAGAAGTACGGCGGCACCTCGGTCGGCACGCTGGAGCGGATCGAGGCGGTGGCTGAGCGGGTTCAACTGACCCGCGCCCAGGGACACGACGTGGTGGTGGTTGTCTCCGCCATGTCGGGCGAAACCAACCGGTTGCTGGGCATGGCTCAGCAGCTGGATCCGGATGCCAACCGGCGCGAGATGGATGTGCTGGTTTCCACCGGTGAGCAGGTCACCATAGCGCTGTTGGCGATCGCGTTGAACAAACGCGGTTGTTCCGCGGTCTCAATGACCGGTGATCAGGTCCGTATTCATACCGACTCCGCCTATGGCAAGGCGCGTATCAGCCACATCGATACCGAGCAGGTTCAGGCTGAGCTGGGCGCGGGCAAGGTAGTGGTGATCGCCGGATTCCAGGGCCGTGATGCGCATAATGCCATCACGACGCTGGGACGCGGTGGTTCGGATACCACAGCAGTAGCGGTAGCGGCAGCCATCAAGGCCGATGAATGCCAGGTCTTTACCGATGTGGATGGGGTCTATACCACGGATCCGCGCATCGAACCCAAGGCCCGTCGTCTCTCCACCATCACCTTTGAGGAGATGCTGGAGATGGCGAGCCTGGGGGCCAAAGTGCTGCAGATCCGTTCGGTGGAGTTCGCAGGCAAGTACCGCGTGCCACTACGGGTGCTGTCGAGCTTTGTCGATGGAGAGGGAACTTTAATCACATATGGAGGTGAGAGGATGGAAGCTCCCCTGGTATCCGGGATTGCGTTCAATCGCAACGAGGCCAGCCTGACCATTCTGGGGGTGCCGGACCGGCCAACGGTGGCGGCGCAGATCCTGAATCCGATCAGCGATGCCAACATTGATGTCGACATGATAGTGCAGAACACCCTGGGGGATGGCACCGCCGATTTCACCTTCACGGTCAATCGCGATGACTATCGCCGGGCGCGCGCCCTGCTGGAGGAGACTGCCAGCGAGCTGGGAGCCGCCTGCGTGCAGGGCAACGGTGAGATAGCCAAGGTGTCCATCGTCGGCGTCGGCATGTGGAATCATCCTGGCGTCGCCCGCACCATGTTCAAGGTATTGGGCGAGGAGGGGATCAACATGCAGTTGATTTCCACCTCTGAAATCAAAATATCCGTGGTGATTGACGAGAAGTACCTGGAGCTGGCGGTGCGCGCGTTGCACGCTGCTTTCGGGCTGGATAATGAGCCTCATGAGCAGCCCTTGGGGAACAATCCCTGATTGATTTAGTTTCAACCATTTACCATATCGGTATCTTTGTAAGATAATGTCGTATATCGATATAAATACAAAACAGGCTACAGGAGCAAGCGAATGCTTATTTTGACTCGTCGTGTAGGGGAAACCCTGATGATTGGTGATGAAGTGACTGTCACCGTACTGGGCGTTAAAGGCAATCAGGTTCGTATCGGTGTGAACGCACCGAAAGAGGTCTCCGTGCACCGCGAAGAGATCTACCAGCGGATACAGGCCGAGAAAGTTCCGGGCCAACCGAATTTCTAAGCCGCATCGATAGCTGCTTGAAGGCGACACCTCTGTGTCGCCTTTTGTTTTTCCGGGCCCGGGAATTGGCTTTCAAGGTACTAAACTGCGGCATAAGTACTGATATTGTTTGAATATTCCACGCTTTGACCAAATGCTGAGCTAACGCACTTTTTTCTCCAAAAAAGTGTTTGACTAAAAATCCCTGTGAAGTATTATCAGCCCCGCAAACGGAGAGGTGGCCGAGAGGCTGAAGGCGCTCCCCTGCTAAGGGAGTATGCGGCTTATACCCGCATCGGGGGTTCGAATCCCCCCTTCTCCGCCATTTGCGCCCGTAGCTCAGCTGGATAGAGTACCTGGCTACGAACCAGGTGGTCGGAGGTTCGAATCCTCCCGGGCGCACCATATTACGACTCAAGCAAGAGTCATGTGTTGACCATCAGCAAGTCGACACTTTGGAAAAGGCTTACTGATAAGTAAGCTTTTTTTATCGTTTAAAATCAGGGCGCCCGTAGCTCAGCTGGATAGAGTACCTGGCTACGAACCAGGTGGTCGGAGGTTCGAATCCTCCCGGGCGCACCATTTTGAGCAGTACCAAAAGTTTGTGAGCGCCCGTAGCTCAGCTGGATAGAGTACCTGGCTACGAACCAGGTGGTCGGAGGTTCGAATCCTCCCGGGCGCACCATTTTGAGCAGTACACAAAAGTTTGTGAGCGCCCGTAGCTCAGCTGGATAGAGTACCTGGCTACGAACCAGGTGGTCGGAGGTTCGAATCCTCCCGGGCGCACCATTTTGAGCAGTACCAAAAGTTGATGAGCGCCCGTAGCTCAGCTGGATAGAGTACCTGGCTACGAACCAGGTGGTCGGAGGTTCGAATCCTCCCGGGCGCACCATACAGACAGCCTCGACTCAGGTCGGGGCTGTTTTTTTATGTGCGAAATTCACCTCTGCGGTGCGGATCTGCTTCCGTGGTGACGGGTCGTTCACTGTCCTGTCGATCTGCTCTTGCCATCTCTTCTGCTTCGCTTCCCGTTATTTGGTGCCGCTCTTCTGATCGGGGTTATACCCTGTCTCTTTTACCGCCTCTGCCTGCGCGCTGTATGTCTGTTGTTGCAACGGGGGATAGCGTGCCATGCCATCGCTCAGGGGGTAACAGCCAACCTCTTGTACCGCCAGCTGTGGTGTTTTACGGGTAATAAAAAAGGATGCCGCAGCATCCTTTTTATTTGTTTTATGTATTTGTTTTTATTGTGTTTTTGTTTTTACTTTGCCACAAAGTGACCACCCTGGAAATCAAGGGCCGCTGGCCCCTGTTTTTCTATGGTTCTTTTCCGGCCTCTTTTGGGGACGAACCCAAGAAACGGTTAGTCAGGTACAGCACAACAAGGAATATATTGAAGGCGATGAACGGGACCCATCCCAAGGAGAACAGATAACGGACATGACGAAATTCCGCAGGTGTCAGGTCTGCATTTGGGAGTGAAAGGCTATAGGTGAGAGTTAGCCCACCGCAAATATAAGCGTAGGCAAAAGCCAGATAAACCCCGGCTAGTGAGCAGGTAATAACAGCCCGTCTAACGATCGTTCGGTTCATATGTCCCTCCTAATAAGCCACCGACTGTTCCTCCTGCATACCCCGTTGAGCTGCCAGCATACCCGGCAGTGTCTGCCGCACTTCCCATTGAGCGATCTTCCGGGCTCTGCTGTCCTGGCGCGATGTCGCCCGTATTCTGAAACCAGCTTTTCATTTGGCTGGTGACATCAACAGCTCGGAGGTCGGCCGCATCAGTACTGACAAGCTGCATATATCGACGCAGAGAACCTGGAATTGTGAAATCCTCAGAGTATGTGAACCCAATGATGGTGCGATCAAAAATCTGTGACCCTCCCGCTCGAATAGCCCTGACAGAATGAGTAGTGCAGTTGTTCCCCGTCAGATCGTATTGATCGATTACCCGGCCGAATAGTTTGGTTCTTTCTCCTGCATCGGGGTAATTGGTGCCATGGTCACTGCTCAGAAACAACGCAGAAAGGTAACCGTCCATGACGGTCTGATCGGCATCTAGAATTTTGAAAACACTGGCCTGGGTTTTATAGAGTTGTTCAAGCAAATATCCGCGAGCCGCTGGGCTATCGGACATTCGCAATAGTATCCCTTCGCCAACTAAAGGGTTGCCAGGCGGCATATCACCGTAGCGGCCGTAGGTGAAAACTGTGGGTTTTCCTTGCGAATGAATAGATATGAAGGCGTGACCGGTAGAGTCTGTTTCTACCCAGAGAAAAACCCCGTCGGCTACTATGTTCGTCTCGGCCTTACACTGTTGGCCAAGAGCCGCTCCTTCGACCTGGGTTTGCTGATTTAGCAGATGCTCAGGGAGCGCGCGGAGCTGCAAGTTACCGGCGTTGGTATCCGTCCAACCTGGTGGTGTGGTTGTCCACTTGCTGATCCGGCTGCGACATGCCGGACACTGGCACATAGTCATTTGCTTCTCCTGCCCACTTTGTGAGCGGGCAGTCTGCCACAGGTTCGGATGAGAATAAAACTCAAGGAGGCCGATTGCAGGGGATGTGATGGCACGGGTATGATGCCACGCTGCTTGGTGACACCTGTTGATGCGGCGCCATTCCCTGGCCATTGTCTTGGTCATTCCCGCAGCAGAAACCCCAGTCATTGCTGGGGTTTCGTCTTTGTATCGGGCTCCCATGCATCAGCATTTGAGATCCTGACCGCTTCACTCGTGAAGTTTTGGATCTTTGTCAAAATTGCCCGCCAAGCCTTGCCGCATAAGGCTTAACCGCTTTTCCCTTGTGGTCGCACCAGATCCACCTCGCCGACTCAGATCCTCACGGAAAGTAACTGCTATCTTTTTATCCTCAATGACTTACGCTTTTCGCGCTGGCGGATTGGTGTGATCAAACCTCCCCCCAACGATCATCAAATGACGTTTTGTGAAATTCTGAATTCCCCCCAAGAACCTAGCCACGGCGCGGGTTAGACGATAGATTTGCACCATTTTATTTGTGCAAAAAACGCCACATTTTTAGCCCGAAGGTGGGGGGGGAGGAGTGCGGATTCCGTGAGCGGCGCGTTTCCGTTGCCGCGCCTGGGCTACGGGGCCAGGGGCTGGCCACAAAAAAGCGACGCATGTGCGTCGCTGTGGTGAATGGGTTTCTGGCTGGGCGCTACCGGTCGCCACCCCATCCCATTTTCTTGAATGCCTTGGCGGCGATGGCCAGCAGTTCATCGCTGTTTGCCTCGGGCAGCATGGGGCGTGCCGGGGTCTCTACTGTCCATCTGTTCTTCCTGGTCTCGCCGGTGGTCGTCCGAATGATGATGGCGGCGCGTTGGACGCTGAGATGCGCCTGTATCCACTTGAGTGAGGGCTTGCGGTAGCGGCGGCGCTTGCCGCGTTCTGACAAGACTTTGTACCCCAGTGCACGCAGGCGTGTCGCCTGGCTGCGGGTACAGGGGCTATCCGTTGGTTTGAATGGCTCCTTCTTCTTGCCCCTGTCTGAGGCTCTTGGTTTCGCGGGTGTGGGGGGCGCGGCGCTGAACTGCTGTGACATCCCCTGGTGTTGCTGGTTGGCTATCATCCCCGCAAAGCGGGAATCAAAATCGATGGTGGCAGCGTCCTCGGTACCACGAGCGCGCAGGCGTTTGGACAGGCCGGTGAGCCGCTTGTGCTTGCGCTTGCTTATTGTGCGTGCCCACGTTGAACCGTCAGGGGCTTTACCTGCCCGGATGCGTTGGCGGTTCACCTTGACCACTTCCCGGCCTATCTGCTGGGTGATACGCCGGCGCTTGGCTGGCGGCAGAGAGGCCGCATCCAGACGCTCCAGCAGGCTGAGCATGGTGCCCTGATTGATGGTGAGTGAAATCATCTACATGCCTCTATTCGATGATGGGGGAGAGCTGGCCGGCCAACTGCTTGGCTTGTTGGCCATGTCCCGTCATGGCCCCGCTGTTCCCGGGAGCTGGCCCGCTGCCGTGGGTATGGCTGGCGGTGGCGGTGGCCAGCTGCTCCACCACGTTCATCAGCTGGAGCAGCAGCCGGAAGATGTTCACGCCCTCGGTCCCCATCCACGAACGGGGCGCCTCCAGGTGTTGCAGTTCGCCGGCAACGGCCCGGCGCAGCTGGCCCACCACCTCGACCAGATCCCCCGCCGTGGTCTGGCTCATGTTGCCCAGACACCCCAGGGTGAGATCATCACCGGCCAGCAGCTCGATGGCCCCAAGCGCCTCGATGAGCTTGAGCCCGCCCACCTCCTCGATACTGTGCTGCGCCACCTGCAGCTGATGCTGGCCATGTTCCCCCAGGTAGTCGTCACTCTGGTGGTGCATCTGCAGGGCGCGGTCATGTAGGTGCCGGTCGGTGTGGCGGCTCAGATTGCCCACGGTATCGGTGCGGCTGAACACCTCGGCTCGTTGTTGCTGCAGTTGCTCGCCCGGGGCGATGTCCGGCAGGGCCCAGCCACTGCCGAGCACGGTGCGGATAAAGGGCCGGTCAGCCCGCCCAAAGGCAAACCCCAACTCAACCAGGGTCCCCTCGAGGGGGAACTGCAGCAGGCCCTGTTCCGGCCCGCCGAACTGCACCGGCAGTGGTACCGCTCGATAAAGCGGGGCGGCCTTGTCCGGCTGGCCATCTTCGCCCAGCAGTTGCACGTCCACCGCATAGCGGGGGCGAAACGGGTCATTGAGCTGGCCGGCGCTGGCCTGGTCGCTGATGGCCTCGACCCGCCCGAACTTGGGCAGGTGCATCTGGTCGGCCAGCTCCGGAAACTCGCCCTCCATCTTGCGCCGCTCCACCGACTTGGTGGCCTTGCCCGGGGTGACCGTGGTCAGGGTCATTTCGTCCCCCTTGAGCCGTACCCGGGTCACTCGCTTGCCGTTGACCGTCGCACCAGGGCGCATGGCGGGCACGGGGGGCAGGGTGATGAGATTACCCGCCTGGCGCGCGGTCCAAGCCGGGTCGATTTCCACCTCCCTGCCATACCAGCGGGAATCGGTGTGGCTGCCTACAAAGATGGCGCCATCGGGTTGCTGATACCAGACAAAGTCCGGCACCTCGAAGGCGCGGCCGGCGTTATCGAGCAGCTGATAGCCGGTGCCGGCGCTGGTGAAGTTAGGAATGGGGCGATCGGCATAGTCGGCCGCTTCGGGCAGCATGAAGACCAGACTGGTCTGGGTGGTGAGCCAGGCCAGCAGGTTGCGCAGGGTGGCGTGCTGCATGCTGACAGGTAGCCGGCCGGCCAGGATGCCCGCCAGCTCCCGGCAGAGCAGTTGCACGGCCCCCGTGGCGGCAGGTTGAACGTCGTACACATAACCGGTGAACCAGCGGCGCAGCTCGCCGTTGTAACCGACATCGATGGTGACGGGGTGGCCTTTTTGCACTTGGGCCTGCGCCGTCAGGGCCGCCCGACCGCCGGCATTCAGATCCAGCATGATGTCGTGCTCAACCAGATGGGCAGGCTGACCATTGATGGTCAAGCGGGTGGTCAGCTTCATGCCAGGATATCTCCCAGTTTGTTGTCCAGTTTCTTAAAGAAAGCCTCTCCTGTGGAAAGCGGCTCATCCCCCGATTGACCATTGCCGCCTGCGGCGGCGGTACCTGGCGATCCTTTACCGATATTGGCGGGGTTACCTGGTAGGCGGGCTTCACGCTTCTCCGGTACCGAGTTGAATTCCTTCAAGGTGAACTGCACCTGCCAGGCCAGCAGCCCCTCTTGTTCGCTGGCGCTGATGCGCCCGGCAAACTTGGCCTGGCGTACCTTCACCGACTTGGCCAGCAGCGACCCGACCCGGTAGACGTGGCGCTTGCCGCCATCGCCCTTGGCATCGGCCAGCTCAAACAGCCGGCTCAGCATGCGCTCCTCCTTGAACGGGATAAGGCCGGAGATGTCGAGCTCCTTGGCCTTGGCGCCCTGTTCGGCGCTGCTGGTCGAGCTGGTCTGGCCGCTCTGGTCCTTGTCCTGAAACTGCATCGATGCGGAGACCCGCATCGACTTCA
>NZ_JAACGC010000055.1:0-28963 GCF_029237385.1 Aeromonas sp. 1HA1 | reverse complement strand
CCCAAGATGAAAGAGGCCTATGCTCGCTTACTGATGGAAAAGTTCACCTATTACATGAAGCAGCACCGGTTATATTCCCGCACATTTGGAATTATTTGAGTCGTAAAAAATGAGGGGATCAGTAAGGAGACTGTGCCACCAGCCGATTGAGCGCCTGCACCACTTGGGGATCAAACTGGCTGCCAGTGCGGGACTGTATGTATTCCATGGTTTGTGCCAGCGTCCAGGGCTCTTTGTAAGGGCGCCTGCTGAGCAGTGCATCGAACACATCGACCACCGCCACTATGCGAGCCGACAGCGGTATCGCCTCCCCCGCCAGCTGCTCCGGGTAACCCTTGCCATCAAAATGCTCGTGATGTGCACGGGCGATCTCGGCCCCTAGCGACAGATAGCTGGTGCTGGGGGCGTTTACCCTGCTGTCAAAGGTTGTGAGCGGTGGCCAGATCGATCTGGCCGTCGCCTATGCCACCTGGGGAGCCATCGGTATTCTGGGTACTGCACTGGGTGGTCTGCTGCTCTTTGGTGAGCGACTCAAGCCCATCGGATGGGCCGGGATGATGGTGATGGCGCTAGCGGTAGCCATGCTGACCACCGCCTGATAGCGAGCCATCAATGACATGACCAAGCCGCCTGCTTCTGCGGGCGGCTTTTTTGTTGGGTCGACGCAGGGTCAGCACGACGCTTCATAGAGCTCCAGCGGCAGGCCGTCGGGGTCGGCAAAGAAGGTAAAGCGCTTGCCGGTCAGTTCATCCACCCGCACCGGCTCCACCTCAATCTGATGGATCTGCAGATGCCGGATGACGCGGTCAAGCTCGCTGACCCGAAAGGCCAGGTGGCGCAGACCGCAGGCCTCCGGCCTTGAGGGCCGCGCGGGAGGTGTCGGAAAGCTGAACAGTTCCAGCTGGCTGCCATCGGGCAGGCCCAGATCCAGCTTCCAGGATTGACGTGCCTCGCGCAGGGTCTCGGCAAGGATGGGCAGCCCCAGCACCTGATGATAGAAGTGGCGCGAGCGATCATAGTCGCTGGCAATGATGGCCACATGATGGATGGCCTCAAACAACGGGAAAGTCATATGCACTCCAGTCAAACGGGCAGCCAGGGCTGCCCGTTTCGTCTATCAGTTGAAGAAACCACCGAACCAGTCATCCAGTGCGCTGCGCGGTGCGGGGCTGCCACAGCTCATGGGCTCAGCCAGCCCGGCCAGTTTGGCCGGCACCTGCAGGCTACCCGGACAGTCGCTGACCACACGGGCGCCGCTGGCGCGGGAGAAGTTGGCCCAGCTCACCCCTTGCGGCATCTTCAGCGTCAGGCTGTTGACGCCACGCTGGCTCATGTAGCCGCTAAACAGTTGCAGGGCACCGCTGGCCCCTGTCAGCCCAGCGGACGTGTTGTCGTCACGGCCCACCCAGATGCTGACCAGCTCGTTGTTGTCCAATCCCGCAAACCAGGAGTCGCGCAGCTCGTTGGTGGTGCCTGTCTTGGCGGCCATGGTGGCGCCGGGGAACTTGGCATTCAGCGCGCGGGCCGTGCCCTGGCTCACCGTCTTGGTCATGGCAAACAGGGTCAGCCAGCTGGCCTGTTCGTCCGTGACCCGCTTGGCGGTCTGATCATGCTGATAGAGAGTGCTGCCATCGCTGTTGACCACGGCGCGGATCGCCGACAGCGGCTGGGTCAGCCCCTGGTTGGCGATGGGCAGGTACATCTGGTTCACCTCCATGGGTGACAAGGCCACGGCCCCCAGCACCAACGACGGATAGGGCTGGATCTCCTGCTCGACCCCCAGCTTGTGCAGGGTATCCACCACCTTCTCCAACCCTACCTGCAGACCCAGATTGACGGTCGGCACGTTGAGGGAGCTGGCCAGTGCATCCATCAGGGGCACGCTCTGGCGGAACTTGCGATCGTAGTTTTGCGGTGTCCAGACCTGACCATCCTGACCGCGAAGGCGGATCGGCTGATCCTTGAGCGGGCTCGCCAGGGTCAGGCCGTTAGAGAGGCCGGTCAGGTAGACGGCTGGCTTGACCAGGGAACCGATCTGGCGACGGGCATCCAGCGCCCGGTTGAAGCCGGCGTAGCGGGGATCCCGCCCCCCCACCAGCGCAACCACTTCGCCCTTGTGCCAGTCGGAGACCACCATGGCCGCCTCCAGCTTCTTCTTGCCACGCTGCTTCTCGATGAGCGTCAGACCCGATGCCACCGCCTGCTCGGCGGCGTGCTGGGCGATGGGATCCAGGCTGGTGAAGATCTTGAGGCCGGACTGCTTGAGCAGATCGGCGCCGAAACGGCTCTGGATCTCGCGTTTGAGCAGCCCCATGAAGGCCGGAGTGCGGCCATAGCTCATCTGGCCACGGGTGATGATGCCAAGCGGCTGCTTGCTGGCGAGCTCGTACTCGGCCGGCTGCAAGCTGCCGTGATCCATCAGCAGCTTGAGCACCAGATCACGCCGGGCCTTGGCCCGCTCCGGGAAACGCCAGGGATCGTAATAGGAAGGCCCCTTCACCAACCCCACCAACAGCGCCACCTGATCGATGTCCAGCTCGTTGACCGGAATACCGAAGTAGAAATAGGAAGCGAGCCCGAAGCCATACACCCCTTGCGAGAAGTTCTGCCCCAGATAGACCTCGTTGAGGTAGGCCTCCAGGATCTCGTCCTTGCTGTAGCGATAGTCGATCAGCACCGCCATGTAGGCTTCCTGCAGTTTGCGCCACAGGCTGCGCTCGCGGGTCAGGAAGAAGTTCTTGGCCAGCTGCTGGGTGAGGGTGCTGCCCCCCTGCACGGTGCGACCGGCCAGCACGTTAGCCGCCATGGCGCGCAGTATGGCCACCGGCGAGACGCCGCCGTGCTGGTAGAAGTCGCGATCTTCAGTGGTGAGCAGGGTCACCAGCAGGCTGTCGGGCACCTCGGCGATGCGCACCAGCAGGCGATCCTCCCGATCCTCGGTGTTGAGGCGATCGAGCAGCACTGGGTCCATCTGGGCGTAGCCGAGCTGGCGCTGATTCTCCAGCGACTGGATCCCCTCCAGCCGCGCGCCGTTGAAGGTGAGACGCAGGCCACGCGCACCGTCGGCGCCATCATGGAAAGCGAACGGGCGGCGAATAAGCTCGATACGGTTGCCGTTGATCGCATACTCGCCTGGCGTGTGAGGCTGGCGCACCTGCTTGTAGCTCAGCATGTTGAGCTCACGCAGCATCTGGGTCTGGGAGAGGCGCTGGCTGGGGTAGAGCTCCAACGGACGGCTGTAGACCATCACCGGCAGTTGCCACTTCTCGCCATCGAAGCGCTCACGCACCTTGGTATCGAGGTAGATGCCAAACACCACCATGAAAGCGGCCACCACCAGGGAGAGCTTGAAGCCGAGCCAGAACAGCGTGCGCCAGATGGTGCGTTTGGGCGCCACCTTCTTGGGTGTGCGCTTGCGTCGTTGCGTTGCCATAAATCCTCTTTGCTTTCCTTTCTACTTGTTATGTCGCGTTCGCGAACGTCCGAGTGGGATTAACCAATCAAATCTGAATCTCGGGTTTCATTTCGCCAGACAAATGGATGCCAACCCCTCATCCTCAACCCGTCTCCCACAAGGGGAGAAGGGGGCAAACACCAACCTCGATCGGTTCCCTCTCCCTCAGGGAGAGGGCTAGGGTGAGGGTAATCTGCTGGAGTTGGGCTTCGCGCGGCTCAGCACCAACCTACATCCCCATCTTCTTCTTGGTGACGCTGGTCGGCATCGCCTCCAGCGGATTGTCCGGCCAATAGTGGCGGGGATAACGCCCCTTCATCTCTTTTTTTACCAGCTCGTAGGAACCGGCCCAGAAGGCGGCAAGATCGGCCGTGATCTGTAGCGGCCGCCGGGCAGGCGAAAGCAGCTCCACCACCAGCGCCACCCGGCCATCGGCCACGCACGGGGTCGTACCTTGCCCGAACATCTCCTGAATGCGCACCGGGATCACCGGCGCCTGACCCGGCTGATAACGAATACGCACCCGGCTGCCGGTCGGCGCCGTGAAGTGGCTCGGCAGCGCGTCGTCCAGCCGTTTGGGCAGTGGCCAGGGCAGGGATTGACGCAGGATGTCGTTGAGGTTGAGCCGCTTTAGCTGCTCCAGCCGGGTCATGCCACTCAGGGCTGGCAATAACCACTCTTCCAGCCGGGCCAGCAGGCTTTCGTCGTCCATGGCGGGCCAGCCGTCATCAGGCAACCAGTCGCGGGCGCAGCGCAAACGGGCCAGCAGCCCTTCGCTGCTCTCGTCCCAGGGCAGCACATGCAACCCCTTGCGGCGAATGCCTTGCAGCAGGCAGCGCCCTTTCTGCTCGTCAGAGAGCGCGGTCAACGGTCGCTGGCTCAGCACCAGTTCCCCGATCACCAGCTGGCGCTCAGCGCGCACCCGCTCTTCCCGCTCGTCCCAGTCAAACCACTGGCGCTCGCTCACCAGCTCCGGCAGCTGGCGCGCCAGCTCATCCAGCTCGACCGGTTCGGCGATAAAGATGCGACTGCCGCGATCGTTTTGCCCCATCTCGATGGCGATGAGGGCCGCTTGTCCCTGGCATGGGTGACCTTCTACCAGATCGCAGCTCACCCCACCACTGAGTTGATAGCGGCTGCCACTGCGCAACTTGCCGATCCGATCCGGCCAGGCGAGGGCGCACAGCAGTCCCAGCCACTGCCCTTGAGCCTGACGTTGTGACGCGCCAGACCTGACACCGAGGCGATCTAACCAGCGGGCAGCCCCCTGCCGCAGGGCACCAAGACGGCGGTGAAACAGCACAGAGAGGCGTTCAGATCCTCGCAGATCTTCTTCCAGCAGCGCCACCAGGAAAGCGGCATCGGCGACAATCCCTGTCAGACCCTCGGCCTCAAGCGCACGGGCCCGCAGCAGCATGCGCGCCAGCCGAGGGTGCGTGCCGAAGGCTGCCATGGCACGGCCAGCAGGAGTAAGTTGTTGCTCACCCTCGGGCGTCATGGCACCCAGGCTGACCAGCAGCCGCTGGGCGCTGGCTACGGCGGCGGCGGGGGGCATGTCCAGCAGTGGCAGGCTCTCCACTTTAGCGCCCCACTGGGCGGCGTCCAACAGCAGGCCGGTGAGCTCCTGCGTCAGTATGTCCGGCGGGCTCTGCTCGGCGAGACGCTCCTGCACTTCACCGCTCCAGAGCCGATAGCAGACGCCAGGACCGAGACGACCAGCGCGGCCCGCCCGCTGGGTGGCGGACGCCCTGGCGATCTGGCGGGTCTCCAGCCGGGTGACGCCACTTTTCAGATCGAAGGAGGCGCGCCGCTCCAGCCCGCTGTCGATGACCATATGGATGCCCTCTATGGTGAGGGAGGTCTCCGCCACATTGGTGGTGAGCACCAGCTTACGGCGACCGACCTGTGCCGGTTCGATGGCGGACTGTTGCGCCGCCATGTCAAGGCGCCCGTAGAGCGGTGCGAGGCGCACGTCATCCGGCAACCGTCCCTCCAGCCACTGGGCGAGCCGCTCTATCTCCCCCTGCCCCGGCAGGAACACCAGGGCGCTGCCGGCATGGCTGGCGAGTGCTTCCAGCACGACGGCGCCGACTTGCGGCTCCAGCCACTGCTGGCGATTGAGGGGGCGATAGTGATAGTCGATGGGAAAGCCGCGCCCCTCGGAGCGAATGACGGGGGCGTCAGGCAACAGGCTCTCGAGCGCCATGCCATCCAGGGTGGCGGACATGATGAGCAATTTGAGATCATCGCGCAGCCCCTGTTGGCTCTCGATGGCAAAGGCCAGGGCGGTATCGGCGTGCAGGCTGCGCTCGTGGAACTCATCGAAGATGACGAGCGACACGCCCGCAAGCTCAGGATCCTGCTGCAACATCCGGGTCAGCACCCCCTCGGTGACGATCTCGAGTCGGGTCCTGGCACTGGTGCGACTCTCGCCCCTGACTCGCAGGCCGATGCGCTCTCCCACCGGCTCCCCCAGCTGACGGGCCAGAAAGCTGGCTATGTTGCGCGCCGCCAAACGACGGGGCTCCAGCATGAGGATGCGACCGGGCAGCCGGTTTTGGCGCACCAGCTCCAGCGGCAGCAGGGTCGACTTGCCCGCGCCCGGGGGCGCCTGCAGGATCACGCTGGCATGGCTGTCGATGGCGGCAAACAGCGCTGGCAACACGGACACTATGGGGAGTTGGGACAAAGCGGCGAGCACCTTCTGTGATGACCTTAAAACGGCGCCCATTCTGCCATAGCATCCGCCACCACCGTGAGCAGATGTCGCCAGCGAGACATGACCACCGTAGCTGCCATAGAATGGGGCCATGTTATGAGCGTGAACAGGCATACTCCCCAGAATGGCCAAACTCTTCTTTGCCCTGCCTCTGCACCGGCTTGCCGCCGAGCTGATCGACTGGCGAGATCAACGCCCCTGGCCCGGCCAGCCGGTCCCCGCAGCGAACCTCCACCTGACGCTGGCCTTTCTCGGTGAAGCAGATCAGGTCACCACGGCCCGCCTGATGGCCGCCGCTGAGCGGCAGCACTGTCCGCCGCTGACCATCAAGCTGGATGAGACCGGCTGGTTCAGCCGTGCCAAGGCGGCCTGGGTGGGACCAGGTGACTGGCCTAACGAGCTGAACGTGCTGGCCAGGGCGCTGCGTCGTCACGGCGAGAAGCTGGGGCTTGGCAACGGTGAGCAGGGCTATCGTCCCCACGTCACCCTGTCGCGCAAGGCGAGCGAGGCGCCCGACACCTTGCCGGCACCGGATTTTTTGCTGCACGCGGATCACTTCTGCCTCTATCAATCCATTGCCACCCCGGACGGGACGCGCTATGAACCGCTCGCCTGCTGGCCCCTGCGCGCCAGAGAGAAGATAGCGTCGTGACAGCCGCGCGCCCTCACTTCCTGCCTATAAAAGAGAGAACCGCACCATGATCTTCGATCCCCCCCTGCAGTCCGGGCAGCTCATCTCCCGCTACAAGCGCTTTCTGACCGATATCCGGCAGGACAACGGCGAGGTGATCACCATCCACTGCGCCAATACCGGTGCCATGACCGGCTGCGCCGAGCCGGGCACCCGGGTCTGGTACTCCACCTCCGACAACCCCAAGCGCAAGCTGCCCCACAGCTGGGAAATCGCCGAGAGCCCGGCGGGTCACTTCATCTGCGTCAACACGGCGCGCGCCAACCAGATAGCCCGCGAGCTGATCGAACAAGGGGCACTGGCTCCGCTCACCGGTTATGCAAGGCTGCGCACCGAGGTGAAATATGGCGAAGAGAACAGTCGCATCGACCTGCTGCTGGAAGATGACCACAGGCCCTCATGCTACATAGAGGTGAAATCCGTGACCCTGCTCGATGAGCGGGAGCAAGCCGGCATGGGCTACTTTCCCGATGCGGTCACCAGTCGTGGCGCCAAGCATTTGCGTGAATTGATGGCCATGAAGGCGGCAGGGCACAGAGCCGTGTTGCTATTTATGGTTTTGCACTCCGGAATAGTGAGAATGCGCCCTGCAGCACACATAGATCCGCTCTATAGTCAGCTAATTGAGCAGTCAATGGCGGCAGGGGTTGAAATTTTATGCTATCGACCCCATCTTGGGGTGCAGAGCATGGTGGCCCAAGATTTTATCCCGTTTGAATCTTGTCACCTGCTACCCGAGGGCAGCGAATAAAAGTTGGGATGGGTAACATAATTGGTACGGCTTGTTTGCCTACGCATTACCCTTCTGATATAGATGTCGCCCTCATTTTATGGATGGCACGGGTAGCGTGCTGAATTAGGAGACAGGGCATGCCAACAGGCGAAAACAGGAAATCTCTGGGCCCCCTGGCCATTGCGGGTGTAGCGCCTTACCAGGAAAAACCGGGTGAGGAGTACATGAATGACCAACAAAAGGCACATTTTCGCAAGATCCTGGGAGCTTGGCGCAACCAACTGATGCAGGAAGTTGACCGCACCGTTGACCATATGAAGGATGAGGCTGCCAACTTTCCGGATCCCGTGGATCGCGCCGCGCAAGAAGAAGAGTTCGCTCTCGAATTGCGCACCCGCGACCGTGAACGCAAGCTGATCAAGAAGATCGAGAAGACATTGGTGCTGCTTGAAGACGATGACTTCGGTTACTGCGAGCATTGCGGTATCGAGATTGGTATCCGTCGTCTGGAAGCCCGTCCGACAGCCGATCTCTGTGTCGACTGCAAAACACTTGCTGAAATCAAGGAAAAACAGATGGCCGGTTGATACCGACCACTGGCATAACTGAAAAAAGGGGGCTTGCGAGCTCCCTTTTTTATTGAGCTTTTGGTCGGGGCGTCCCAGAATGCAGCTTCAATGAATCGCTTGCCCTAATTGCCATGCCCGTGAATACACTCCCGTCGCCCCAGACTCGCCCCTATACAGGTCGCTTTGCCCCCTCCCCGTCAGGCCCGCTCCATTTTGGCTCCCTGATTGCGGCGCTCGGCAGTTTCTTGCAGGCCAGGGCGCAACAGGGGCGCTGGATGGTGCGGATCGAAGACATAGACCCGCCACGGGAGATGGCCGGTGCCGCGTCGCTCATACTGCAGACCTTGGCGGCCCACGGCCTGGAGTGGGATGGGGAAGTGATGTACCAGAGCCAGCGTCATGGCCGTTATGACGAGATCATCAGGCAGCTCTATCAGGCTGGCGATCTCTACTGGTGCCGCTGTACCCGGCGCGAGATCATGGCGGGCGGCGGTTTGTACCGCGGCCACTGTCGCGATCTTGGTCTCGGGGCCGAGGGATGCGCCGCCCGGCTGCGCCAGCACCATCCGGTCTACCATTTCGAGGATGGGTTGCAGGGCCGCATTGCGGTTCCTGCGGCGCTGGCCGAAGAGGACTTCATCATACGCCGTCGGGATGGCCTCTACGCCTATAACCTGGCGGTGGTGGTGGACGACATGGACAGCGGCATCACAGAGATAGTACGTGGTGCCGATCTGCTGGAGCCCACGGTGCGCCAGGTTGCCCTCTACCAGACGCTGGGAGCCAGCGTCCCCGCCTGGGTGCACCTGCCACTGGCGGTGCTGGCAGATGGCCACAAGTTGTCGAAGCAGAACCATGCGCCGGCACTGGCGCTGGACGAGGTCAGGCCAGCCCTGTGGCAGGCGCTGCACTTTCTCGGTCAATGCCCGCCCCCCGAGCTGATGGCGAGCCGCATTGACGAGATCATCGGCTGGGGTATTACCCACTGGCGGCTCGACCGGGTTCCAGCCAGAGAGAAGATCAGCCTGGCACAGGGAGCACCTGACTTTGCATTGGGTCAGACCTGAGCGCGCTGACATGGACAACACAATTTTTTGTTTAGCCAAGCCTGAACTTTTTGAATGAACCACATCGTTTTTCATTTAGTCAGGCCTGAGCTATGATAGGCCGCTATTTTTTGGCCTCCCGTCAATTTGAAGTCATGAAGAGGTGTACCATTTTTTCCCAGATCGCAAACTTTTGCCGCAAGGTGCTCGGCAAGGAAGACGGCGAGCAGTCGGTGGAGTCTCCCATCCCAGCCCACGTAACCGGGCAACGCCGTACCTTAAGCCGTGACCAGCACCCCATCTCGCGCAAAGAGATCAGCGAGAATGCGCTCAAGGTGCTCTATCGCCTGAACAAGGGGGGCTATGATGCCTACCTGGTCGGCGGGGGGGTCCGGGATCTGCTGCTCGGGAGGACGCCAAAAGATTTCGACATCGCGACCAACGCGACGCCGGAGCAGATCAAGGCACTGTTCAGCAACTGCCGCCTGATTGGCCGCCGCTTCCGCCTGGCCCACATCGTCTTTGGTCGTGACGTGATCGAAGTGGCCACCTTCCGGGGTCACCACCATCAGGTCAATACCAGCAAGCATGTGTCGGCCCAGTCTGATGAAGGCATGCTGCTGCGCGACAACGTCTACGGCACCATTGAAGAGGATGCAGAGCGTCGCGATTTCACCGTCAACGCCCTCTACTACAGCGCCAGAGATTTCACCCTGCACGATTTCGAGGGCGGCATAGAGGATCTCGCCCAGCGCAAGCTGGAGCTGATCGGCGATCCCGAGACCCGCTATCGTGAGGATCCGGTGCGCATGCTGCGCGCCGTGCGTTTCGCCGCCAAGCTGGACATGACCATAAGCCCACGCAGTGCCACCCCCATCAAGGAGCTGGCATCACTGCTGCAGGATATCCCCGCCGCCCGCCTGTTTGAGGAGACCCTCAAGCTGTTCCTGGCTGGCGATGGCCTGGCGACCTACAAGCTGATGCGCGAATACGGGTTGTTCCAGCCGCTGTTCCCGCAGGTAGCCGCCCTGTTCACTCCCCACGGCACCTCGCCGTTCGAGCAGTTCATCGAACTGGCGCTGCTCGATACCGACACCCGGGTGCGCGCAGACAAGCGGGTCACCCCGGCCTTCCTCTACGCCACCCTGCTGTGGGGCTGTGTCGAAGCCCGCGCCCGCGTGCTGGAAAATGAGAGCGGTCTGCCCTGGCACGACGCCTTCATGCTGGCCATCAACGAGGTGCTGGACAACCAGGTGCGGATCATCGCCGTACCGCGCCGTTTCACCACCGATGTCCGCGACATCTGGGCCCTGCAACAGCGACTGACCCGCCGTCAGGGTCGTCACCCCGAGCGGGCCATGGAACACCCGAAATTCCGTGCGGCCTACGACTTCCTGTTGCTGCGTAACCGGGTCGAACGCGGCCTCGGCGAACTCGCCAGCTGGTGGGAACGCTATGTAGAGTCCAATCCGGATGTACGCCCGCAACTGCAACGGGAAGCGACCCGCCGCCCTGCGAGCGGCGAGCATGCCCAAGCCGGTGAACCCCGTAGCGGTGACGGCGAGAAACGTGATAGCAACAGCCGCAGCCGCCGTCGCCCGCGCCGTCGCAAACCGAAAGCGGCGCAGTGACCACCAGCGTCATGACGGAGGTCTTCGTTGCCATCGGCTCCAATCTGGCTGACCCCTTGGGTCAGGCTCGCCGCGCCGTCGTCGCACTGGCGGCGCTGCCGGAGTCCCGGTTGCAGCAGGCCTCCTCGTTTTACAGCAGTCGCCCCATGGGCCCTGCGGATCAGCCGGACTACGTCAATGCCGTGGTGCGGCTGAATACCCGGCTCGGCCCTCTGGCCTTGCTGGATCAACTGCAAAAAATCGAGCTGGAACAGGGACGTGTGCGCAAGGATGAGCGTTGGGGGCCCAGAACCCTGGATCTCGATCTGCTGCTCTATGGCGATCGGATCATCAGGCATGAGCGCCTCGTCGTTCCCCATTACGGCATGAAGGAGCGGACGTTCGTACTGCTGCCCCTTGCCGAGATTGCGCCCGCTCTGGTGCTGCCCTGCGGCACCCCGCTCGCACAACTGGTTGCCCGCTGCCCGCACAATGATCTTGCCATCATTGCCCCCGGTGCAGACATAGGGGAACCCTGATGAGCAGAGCCATCGACGCCCTTGTGATCCTCACAGACACACGCGGCGAGTAGGAGCAACGTTATGAGCAAGATCACCACCACCAGCCTGCTGAAGATGAAGCAGGAAGGGCAACGCATCACCGCCATCACCGCCTATGATGCCACCTTTGCCAAGCTGTTCGACGACGAAGGGGCCCACGTGCTGCTCATCGGCGATTCGCTGGGCATGGTGCTGCAAGGGGGTCAGGACACCCTGGCGGTCAACATGGATGAGATGGTCTATCACACCCGCTGTGTGGCGCGTGGTGCCAGCAAGGCGCTGGTCGTCGCCGACATGCCGTTCATGAGCTATGCCACTTCGGATCAGACTTACCAGAACGCCGCCCGCCTGATGGCCGCCGGAGCCCGCATGGTGAAGGTGGAAGGGGGCGACTGGCTGTGTGACAGCATTCGCCACCTGACTCGCAATGGCGTGCCTGTCTGTGGCCACCTCGGCCTCACCCCCCAATCCGTCCATGTGTTTGGCGGCTTCAAGGTGCAAGGTCGCGACGAGTTCCAGGCCCAGGAGATCTACCGTCAGGCCCTCGAACTGCAAGCAGCCGGCATCCAGATGCTGGTGCTCGAGTGCGTACCGGTCGCCCTTGCCGAACGCCTCACCAAGGCGCTGCGCATCCCGGTGATCGGCATCGGTGCCGGTCCCGCCACCGATGGCCAGATCCTGGTGATGCACGATGCCTTAGGCATCACCTCAGGTTACGTGCCCAAGTTCACCAAGAACTTCCTGGCCGAAACCGGTGACATACGTGCCGCCATCCGGCTCTATGTGCAGCAAGTGAGCGAGGGGACCTTCCCCGGCCCCGAACACTGTTTCAACTGATCCTGCGCTATGGATGAGAGCGGGGGCACAAGCCCCCGTTTCGCTGTCCCTTGCCCGCTGATGCAACCCGTTTTCTCTGTTTGATATTTCCGAAGGTGAACTACCGATGTTGGTCGTTAACAATCCTGCCGCTCTGCGTGAACAGATCGGCCAATGGCGCCGTGAAGGGCGTGCCATCGCATTCGTGCCCACCATGGGCAATCTCCATCAGGGGCACCTGACGCTGGTGAAAGAGGCGCACAGCCATGCCGGTAAGGTGGTGGTCAGCATCTTCGTCAACCCCATGCAGTTCGACAAGGCAGAGGATCTCGTCAACTATCCGCGCACCCTGGAGCAGGATTGCGCCGCGCTGGAGAGCGCCGGTGTGGATCTGGTGTTCACCCCGACGCCGGAGATCATGTATCCGCAGGGGCTGGCGAGCCAAACCTTCGTCGAGGTGCCGGGTCTCTCCGGCCTGCTGGAAGGAGCGCTGCGTCCGGGGCATTTTCGTGGCGTCAGCACAGTGGTGACCAAGCTGTTCAATCTGGTACAGCCGGATGTGGCCTGTTTCGGCCAGAAGGATTACCAGCAGCTGGCGCTCATTCGCAAGATGGTGGCCGACATGGCCATGCCCATCGAGATCGTCGGCGTGCCCACGGTGCGGGCCGAAGACGGGCTGGCTCTGTCGTCACGCAACGGCTATTTGACCGCGGCCGAGCGGGCGCTGGCCCCCGAGCTGGCACGCACCATGAACTGGATTGCCGAGCAGATCGCAGGGGCCGATCACCACCTGCCCTCTCTGGTGGCGCAGGCCAGCCAGCGCCTCGATAACGCAGGTTTCCGTACCGACGCCATCGACATCGTCGATGCCGTGACCCTGGAATCCGCCACCAACCAGAGCCAGCAACTGGTGATCCTGATGGCGGCCTATCTCGGCAAGGCCCGCCTCATCGACAACCGCGTGGTCACGCTTCAGCACGCCTGAGTCAGTCACAACCTGGAGAGTTTCATCTCCAAGAGCTTTATTGCCTCTTCCTGTTCCTGCCCAAGCCCGGCCAGGAGCAGGCCCGGTTTCAGGTGCTGCCATATCCTGCATGAAGATGGCGGCCAGCAATACATAGTCACCCGCCACATCGCCACTCCGTTTGCCGAAGGGGCGTTTCCCCATCGTCTCTAACGAGACCTGGCGTAACTGCCTGGCCGATGATGGTCTGGCTGCCAGGTAGAACGTCTGCGTCTACCGTGATGAGCCGGCGCAGAACGAGGCCCCCAGCGCTGACCTGCACTGGACCATACGAGCAGACGCCCTCATAGGGCATGGTGCCCCCCCCCCCCCGGCAACCACCAGGATCCGCGAACGCAACAAGAAACAGGGCGCCCGAATGGACGCCCCGTTTTGAGTACAACTCAGTGCCGCAGCCCGGTACCGCGGGAGATGAGCCACCAGGCCAGTCCGTAGAGCGCGGCGATGAAGCCGATGATGATGAGGTAGGCGGTGCCGAGCGGCACGTCAGAGATACCGAGGAAGCCGTAGCGGAACGCGTTCACCATGTAGATGATGGGGTTCACCTGGGAGACCCCATGCCAGAAGGGCGGTAGCAGGCTGATGGAGTAAAACACCCCGCCCAGATAAGTGAGCGGCGTCAGCACGAAGGTGGGAATGATGCTGATGTCGTCGAAGGTCTTGGCAAACACGGCGTTGATCAGCCCCCCCAGCGAGAAGAGGATGGCGGTCAGCAGCACGGTAAAGCAGACACTGAACAGATGGTGGATCTGCAGCGGCACGAAGAACAGCGACACCAGGGTGACGATGAGGCCGACACAGAGGCCACGCGCCACGCCTCCCCCCACGTAACCGGCGATGATGACGTAGTTGGGCACGGGCGCCACCAGCAGCTCCTCCACATTGCGCTGGAACTTGGCGCTGAAGAAGGAGGAAGCGACGTTGGAGTAGGAGTTGGTGATCACCGACATCATGATGAGTCCAGGCACGATGAACTCCATGTAGCTGCCCCCCCCCATGTCACCGATGCGCGAGCCGATGAGGTTGCCGAAGATGACAAAATAGAGGCTCATGGTGATGGCGGGGGGCACCAGGGTCTGGATCCAGATCCGGGTGAAGCGGCTCACCTCCTTGGCCAGAATGCTCTTGAAGGCGATGTAATACGTGGTCAGATTCATGCTTTTCTCCCCTCCTCGACCAGACTGACGAACAGCTCTTCCAGTCGATTGGCCTTGTTGCGCATGCTCAACACCTGCACCTGCTGGCCCGACAGCTGCTCGAACAGGCTATTGAGAGACTGACTCTTGTCCAGATCCACTTCCAGAGTGCGCTCATCCAGCATGCGGCCGTTGAACTCGGGCACATTCGGCACGGCGGAGCCCGGTGCCAGATCCAACATGAAGGTCTCGCGGCTCAGCTTGCCGAGCAGCTTCTTCATGCTGGTATTTTCAATCAGCCGCCCCTTGTCGATGATGCCAATGTTGCGGCACAGCATCTCGGCCTCTTCCAGATAGTGGGTGGTGAGTATGATGGTGACCCCCTGCTCGTTGAGCTCTTTGAGGAAGGTCCACATGGATCGGCGGATCTCGATATCCACCCCGGCGGTCGGTTCGTCCAGGATCAGCAATCTGGGCTCGTGCATCAGGGCGCGGGCTATCATCAGCCGACGCTTCATGCCACCGGAGAGGGTGCGGGCCGGCATGTCACGCTTGTCCCACAGATCGAGCTGACGCAGGTATTTCTCGGCGCGGATCTTGGCTTCGGCCTTGGGCACGCCGTAGAAACCGGCCTGATGGGTGACAATCTGGATCACCTTCTCAAACTGACTGAAGTTGAACTCCTGTGGCACCAGGCCGAGCTGGGCCTTGGCCTGCTCGAGATCGCTGTCGAGGTCGTAGCCAAACACCTTCACCTTGCCGGCGCTCTTGTTCACCAGCGAGCTGATGATGCCGATGGTGGTGGACTTGCCTGCCCCGTTGGGGCCGAGCAGGGCGAAGAAATCCCCCTGCTTGACGGTCAGATCTATGCCTTTAAGGGCTTCCACGCCCCCCTGATAGGTCTTTTTCAGGCCGCTTATTTCCAGTGCGTTCATTGCAACCCCTGTGATGGCGGATCCCATCTCGATACAGAAAAGGCGGCCGGGGCCGCCTTGCAGACAAAAATGGCGCTCGGCCACCTCGCCCGTGATATTCCTGGAACTTGCTTACTCTTGCGGTACTACCTTGCCGATGAACGGCAGATTACGGTACTTCTGGGCGTAGTCGATACCACAACCCACCACGAATTCGTCCGGAATGGAGAAACCGATCCAGTCCACCGGCACCTGTACCTCGCGACGGGACGGTTTGTCCAGCAGGGTGCAGATGGCGAGGGATTTCGGCTCGCGCAGTGACAGGATTTCACGCACCTTGTTGAGGGTGTAGCCGGTGTCGATGATGTCCTCGACGATCAACACGTCCTTGCCCTTGATGTCGTCATCCAGATCTTTGAGGATGCGAACGTCACGGGTACTGCGCAGGCCGGAGCCATAGCTGGAGGCGGTCATAAAATCCAGGGTGACGGGCAGCGGGGTCTGGCGGCACAAGTCGGCCAGGAAGACGCAGGAGCCGCGCAGCAGGCCAATCATGACCACTTCGTCAGAACCCTGATAACGGGCGGTGATCTCTTCACCCAATTTGGCGATCCGGGCGGCCACATCGGCCTCGGAGATCATCACCTCGACGGTGTGTTTCATCACTTACTCCCTCATGGCCAAAGGGATTTGGCCGTTCATTAACGTCAAAACCGAGGATTCTACCATCCAAGCCGAGAGGCGTCAGGCATACGTGATGCTTTTATCGGCTTATTTTAATTGATAGAGTTAGCAGGCTCTCGGGCATTATCGGTGACAATACTATAAACACCATAATCAATAACTATTAGATGAAAAAACTATGGAACCACGCGCAGAAATAAGACGTCGAACCCGGCTTTCTCCGGAAGCTCGTCGCACTCAATTGATGGAATGTGCCATCAAGGTGTTCTCCCGTCGCGGCATAGGCCGTGCGGGTCACGCCGAGATAGCAGAACAGGCCAAAGTCTCGGTAGCTACCGTGTTCAACTATTTCAACACTCGCGAAGAGCTGGTGGATGAAGTGTTGGCCGAGATCGAACGCTTCGTTCACCAGATGCTGGAACAGGCCTATAACGGCCAGGGTCCAATCAACGACAGTATTCGTCGTCATGTGAAGCTGTTTGTCGATGCAGCCTACGATCAACCCGACCATGCCAGCATCTGGCTGGAGTGGAGTTCATCGGTGCGGGAAGAAGTCTGGCCCCGTTATGCCAAGCTGCTGGACAAGGCATTGGAGCGCATCGCGCCCCATTTGCAACGAGCCATGGATGCCGGTGAGATCCAGAGTGTGCTGTCCGCCCAGGACCTGGCTCGCTCCCTGACCGGTTTTGGTTACGTCATGATGCAGATGATCAACCAGCCACAACGCCCGTCACGGGAAGATGTGACCGATTTTCTGTTCAAGTACGTGACGGCCCCCATCCAGGCCGCCTAACCCGCCTCGTGAATGACAAACGGCGCCGGACTGTTCATGTCGGCGCCGTTTTTATTTGTCCCTTTGCTGCCGGTTCAGCCGCTGTCGCCAGAGATCGCCAGTAAGGTGATTAATCATGGGTCAAACGTTGGCATAGCCCCAGCGACTGGTCAGCGCGTGCTCGACTCCGAGGTGATCCAGGATCCTCGCCACCATGAAGTCCACCAAATCCTCGATACTTTTCGGCTCATGATAGAAACCGGGTGCGGCCGGCATGATGGTCACCCCGAGTCGCGCCAGTTTGAGCATGTTCTCCAGATGGATGGCGGAGAAGGGGCTCTCGCGGGGCACCAGAATCAGCTGGCCGCGCTCTTTGATCACCACATCCGCCGCCCGCTCCAGCAAGTTGTCGGAAGCGCCGTTGGCGATGGCTGAGACGGTGCCCATGGAGCAGGGGCAGACCACCATCTGCTTGGGAGCCGCCGAGCCAGAGGCCACCGGCGAGAACCACTCCTCCTTGCCGCAGGCAATTATCTGACCCTCTTTAGCGCCATACTGGCGACAGAGATGGGCAGAGAGCGCTTTCGGTGCGCCCGGCCAATCTTGCTGCTGCTCGGTCTTGAGCACTACTCTCGCCGCCGAGGAGGCGAGCAGATAGACCCGATAGTCCGCCTGCACCAGACACTCAAGCAGGCGCAGGGCGTAGGGGGCGCCTGAGGCGCCGGTCAGTGCCAGAGTGATCGCTTTGTTCATAGTTCGCCGTGGTAATCCTTGAGGCGGGCGATCAGCTTGTCATGAATACCGCCAAAGCCGCCGTTGCTCATGATCAGAATATGATCGCCATCGCGGCTCTCGGCCACCAGCCGGTTGATCAGGGTCTCCAGATCGTTAAACACCTTGGCCGGTCGGCTCATGTGAGCTGTCACCTCGCCGAGATCCCAACCGATGTTGGGTGGCTGGAAGAAGAACACCTCGTCGGCGCCAGTGAAGCAGCCGGCCAGCTCCTCCTTGTGCACCCCCAACTTCATGGTGTTGGAGCGCGGCTCCAGCACCGCCAGAATGCGTGACGCACCCACCTTGGCACGCAGGCCGCCGAGGGTGGTCTCGATGGCAGTCGGGTGGTGGGCAAAGTCGTCATAGACGCTGATGCCTGCCACCTCGCCCTTGAGCTCCATCCGCCGCTTGGGGGACTTGAACTGGCAGAGGGCCGCGATGCCATGCTCCACCATGACACCGGCATGGCGGGCGGCGGCGATGGCCATCAGGCCGTTGTTGACGTTGTGCTCGCCGATGCACTCCCAGTGCACCTCGCCCTGCTTCTGCCCATCCAGCCACACCTCGAAGGCGGAGCCGTCCTCGGCCAGCTTGATCGCTTTCCACTTGGCATCGTCCTGACCTACCAGCTCCACCTCGCTCCAGCAGCCCATCTTGCGCACGGCGGTGAGGTTATCATCTGCTTTCGGGAACAACACCCGGCCATTGCTCGGCACGGTACGCATCAGGTGGTGGAACTGGCGCTGGATGGCGGCGAGATCCGGGAATATGTCCGCGTGGTCGAATTCCAGGTTGTTCATCACCAGGGTACGCGGGTGGTAATAGACGAACTTGGAGCGCTTGTCGAAGAAGGCGCAGTCATACTCGTCCGCTTCGATGACGAAGAAGGGGGCAGAACCGAGACGGGCGGAAACCGGGAAGTTGCCCGGTACCCCGCCGATGAGAAAACCCGGTTCCAGCTTGGCGTATTCGAGCACCCAGGCCAGCATGCTGGCGGTGGTGGTCTTGCCATGGGTGCCCGCCACGGCCAGTACCCAGCGATCCTGCAGCACGTGTTCCAGCAGCCACTGGGGGCCGGAGATATAGGGCAAATTGCGGTCCAGTACATATTCAACACAGGGGTTGCCACGGCTCATGGCGTTGCCGATCACCACCAGATCCGGCGCGGGATCGAGCTGGGACGGGTCATATCCCTCGGTCAGTTCGATGCCCTGTTGCTCGAGCTGGGTACTCATGGGGGGATAGACGTTGGCATCCGAGCCGGTGACTCGATAGCCAAGCTGTTTTGCCAACACCGCCAGACCACCCATGAAGGTGCCGCAGATCCCGAGGATGTGAATGTGCATACCGCTGCCTTTTCCAGTAAAGGGAGTGCGCATTCTAGGGTCTGTTGACGTTTGGTCGCAAGCCGCAGGCGTGACGAGACGTCAATAGACCCAGGCAAGCGGGCCACCATTTGGCAGACCCGGGCTACGCGGCATCAGCCAAGGCTGTCACAGTGCCCTTGAAATATGGTCATTTGACGCGACATCGCTATAATATCGGCCTGCAAACTTGACTCCAACACTGAAGGAAACGTCATGAGCCTGAACCTGGTACCGGCTGGCAAGAGCCTGCCCGACGACATCTACGTCATCATCGAAATCCCGCAGAATGCCGACCCGATCAAATACGAAGTCGACAAGGACAGCGGTGCCATCTTCGTTGATCGCTTCATGTCGACCCCTATGTTCTACCCGTGCAACTACGGTTACGTGAACGCCACCCTGTCTCTGGATGGTGATCCGGTTGACGTTCTGGTTCCGACCCCCTACCCGTTGCTGGCCGGCTCCGTCATTCGCTGCCGCCCGGTTGGCGTGCTGAAGATGACCGACGAATCTGGCGAAGATGCCAAGATCGTGGCCGTGCCGCACTCCAAGCTGACCAAGCAGTACGACCACATCAAGGATGTGAACGATCTGCCCGAGCTGCTGAAAGCCCAGATCCAGCACTTCTTCGAGCGCTATAAAGAGCTGGAAGCGGGCAAGTGGGTCAAGGTGGAAGGTTGGGGCGACAAGGCTGCGGCCGAAGCCGAGATCGTCACCTCTGCCGAGCGTTACGCTGCCAAGTAAGCGTACCCTCGCAACAAGGCGCCTCAGGGCGCCTTTTTTATGGGCTGTTGCGGGCGCAGACTCCGCGTCTCGCCAGCAGGATCGCCCTTGATGTAGATGTCACGGCCATTCTGCCGATAGGGGCGATAAAAGTCGCCACCACAGCGATAACCCCCGCCCTGCACACTCATCAGCTCGCAGTTGACCGGCAATACCTCCAGCCACTTGATGGCCTGCTGAAAACGCAGCCATTCCTGCCATTCATGCTCCCGTGCCAGCTTGTCCCGCAGGGCAAAGGTATCTGCACTGGACATCCCCTTGTTGACGAACACCTGGCCCGCTGCCGCAGGCAAGGCGGTCAACAGCAACAACAGCAGTAGAATTCGCTTCATAACGGTTTCCTGTATGACTTATTTCCAGAATTAAATTTAAAGCCTTATCAGGCTGTTACCCAGATCATCAAAACTAAGCTAATCCAAATCCGGCCAGCTCACCTAGTTGTTTAGTATCACCTCGAGCAGGATGCACATCATGAAACTGGCACACGGTCTGTTATTAAGTCTAGTGTTCGCATCAACGGTCGGCGCCAACGAAGTTAATCTGAGCTGGCAGTGGCAGTCTGCCGACGGCCAGCAGAAGCACCTGCGACTGAATGCAGACGAACGCATTATGTCCGCCAGCCGCCACGAGATGACCCAGCTCAATGCCTCCCTCAACTATCCGCTGGAGACACTCTACGCCTACATCAGCCCGCGCCTTTACAACAGCATCAACCTGATCAACCAGACCAGTCCCGAGACCGCCACCAAGTTTCGCAATCTGGAGCAGGCCTTCACCCTGCACGACGACAGCATGGAGTCAACCCTGTTCTGGCAGGCCTATCAGCAATATCAGGACGATGCCTTCTACCAGATGCGGGTGGTGCCCTGTGTGCACCCGGCCAATAGCAAGCTGCCCTGCGTACGCCCCAACTACTCCCAGCTGTTCTACCAGTTCAAAGGAGACCTGAGGCCCCTGGCGAAACAGTTTTCCGCCAAGGATCTGGCCACCAGCGTCGGCCTGCTGCAGGAGTGGCTGAGCGCCATCCCCACCCCCCCCGAGCAGATGGATCACTTCGCCCCCCCCCTGCAGGCCTTGAAGGACAACAAGGCCGACAGTGATGAGAAGGCGCTGCTGATGGCAAGCCTCCTGGCCGAGCTGGCGCCGCAATACATGCTCAGCATCATATACCCCAACATCAGCATCGGCAGCGTCTCGCCAGCCTGGCTGGCCATCACGGCCGACAGCGGCCTGAAAGGCGATACCCTGGTGATCGGCAATCAGCGCCACGTTCTGCTGACCGGCTCACCCCTGCTGGCCCAGCAGATGACCATGGCCAAGATCCCGCTGATCAGCGAACCCTTGTATTGAGCCACGCCCGCCATGCCGGTTGCACCACAACCGGTTCAACTGAAGCACACTCCTCAAACCAGTTGATAACGAATTGATTTTTATCGACTGCATGCCATCCTAGCCGCCTTTGCCAGCCGCTTTCTGCGCTGGCGGGCAGCCCGCGCGGCTCACTCGCGAGCTTATTTAACACTTTTTAAACAGATCCGATCAGTTTAGGATGAGTTCTGCCCCATTCCCTCGAGTGAAAAATCGTTATAACATAACAAAAGGAGTGTCATCAGGATGAAACATCTCGTACTTACTCTGGCGCTGCTGCCAACACTGGTCATGGCTCACAATATCAAGGAGTCTGCCCAGGTACCGCTGGTCAACATCAGCGACAAGGGTGAGCTGGTACTGCAAGAAAAAGAGGTCAGCTACCAACCCTGGCAAAGCAAGGTACTGACTGGCAAAGTCTTTCTGATCCAGCACATCGCGGGGCGCTCCAGTGCCAAAGAGCTGAACGCCCCCATGATCGAGGCGATCAAGGCGGCCAAGTTGCCCCACGACAAGTACCAGACTGTCACCATCATCAACAGCAATGACGCCATCTGGGGCACTTCCGGCTTTGTGAAGAGCAGTGCCGAAGACAGCAAGAAAGAGTTCCCTTGGTCCGCCATGGTGCTGGATGCCAAAGGCATGGCCCGCAACGCCTGGGATCTCGCGCCGGAAAGCTCGGCCATCATACTGCTGGATAAAGAGGGTAAGGTGCTGTTTGCCAAAGATGGCCAGCTCGATGCCAACAACATTGCTACCGTGATGGGGCTCATCCAGTCCCATCTCTGAATCAGAGAGAAGGGGCGCTGATGGCGCCCCTTTCATAAGGGTCTATGGGTCGTTTCAAGCTGAAAATCTGGTTGTTGCTGCTGGGCTGGTTGTGGTTGCAACCGGCGCTGGCACAACACCCGCTGGAAGCAGACCAGCCCGGTCATAGCCACACTTGCGTCCTTTGTGCCCTCCATCTCGATGGCAAGCTGGCACTGACGCCCAACTTGCCCACCCCAGTCCTGCATGTTGTCATCGGCAAGCACCTCGATACCGCCTTGCCCACAATAGATTCCACCCCTACAGGCCACTGCCGCATTCGTGCTCCGCCGCACTTTCATTGCTTCTCCCACTGAACATTTCTCTTATCAATGGTTTCAAAAGGATTAACGATGAAAGCAGTCACACTGTTACTGGCCGCAGCCGCCTTTGGCGTACAAGCAAATCACGACGAGCATGAGAGTCATGGGCACGGTGCCCACGAGCACGGCCACGGTCATCTCAACCTGGTGCTCGATGGCAACCAGCTGATGCTCGAGCTGCAGGCGCCCGCCGCCGATCTGGTGGGCTTCGAGCACGCGGCCAAGAGCGACGAGGAGAAGGCGCAATACGCCAAGGCCATGGCTCAGCTCAAGCAACCCGATGCCCTGTTTCGCTTCGACCCGTCCGCTGGCTGCAAACTGACCCAGCAGGAGCTCAATGCCGCCAAGGAAGAGCATGATCACGACCATGACCATGACCATAACCATAACCATAACCATAACCATAAAAAGGCTGGCAGCAATCATGATGACCACCACCATGATGATGCGGGTCACGCCGATGTGGGTGCCATGTACACCTATACCTGTGAGGCCCCGACCAAACTGACCGGACTGGAAGTGACTCTGTTCAGCGTCTATCCGAGCCTGGAGAAGTTGAGCGTGCAGGGCATACTGCCCACCGGCCAGACTGCTGCCGAACTGACCCCGTCCGCCAACAAGCTGAGCTGGTAACACCATGAAAAAAGCCGTGGTTGAGATCCGCGATCTGACCTTCGCCTGGCCGGATCACGAGCCTGTACTCGATCTGCCCGCCCTCACCATCAACGAGGGGGAACGGGTGTTTATCAAGGGGCCATCGGGCTCCGGCAAGTCGACCCTGCTTGGCTTGCTTGCCGGGATCCAGACCGCCAACCACGGCACCCTGGCAGTGCTGGGCCAGCCATTGGCCCAGCTATCCGGCCGTGCCCGTGACCACTTCCGGGCGGCCAATCTGGGTTATATCTTCCAGCAGTTCAATCTGCTGCCATTTTTATCGGTGCTGGACAACGTCACCGCCGCCCTCACCTTCTCGCCCGAGAAGCGGGCTCGCCTGCAGGGGAGCCCCGAACAGGAGGCGCGCCGCCTGCTGGCGGAGCTGCAACTGCCGGCCGAGGCGCTGCACAGACCCGTCCATGCCCTGAGCATAGGCCAGCAACAGCGGGTGGCCGCCGCACGGGCGCTGATAGGCTCGCCACCGCTGGTGATTGCCGATGAACCCACCTCGGCTCTCGATACCGACAACCGGGCCGCCTTCATCAAACTGCTGTTCGAGGAGTGTGACAAGCAGGGGTCGACCCTTATCTTCGTCAGTCACGATCCCTACCTCGAGCCGCTCTTCCCGCGAGTGGAAAATCTGCAACTGCTCAACCGGAGGGCCATATGCTGAATCGCAATAGCAGCGCCATCTACCGGGCCAGACCCGCACCAATGGCTGCATCACAGCCACAAAACCGGAGGCCAGTATGCTAAAAATCGCCCTGCAAAGTCTCTGGGCACGGCGTCTCACCGCCGGGCTCACCTTGCTCGCCGTGGCCATCAGCGTCACCCTGCTGCTCGGGGTAGAGCGGGTGCGTATCCAGGCCCGCGAGAGTTTCTCCAATACCGTCTCGGGGACCGACCTTATCGTCGGTGCCCGCTCCGGCCAGGTGAACCTGCTGCTCTACTCGGTATTTCGCATCGGCAATCCCACCAACAACGTGGGCTGGGAGGCCTATCAGGCCATCAAGACAAAACCCGGTGTCGCCTGGACCATCCCCCTCTCCCTCGGTGATTCTCACAGGGGCTTTCGGGTGCTCGGCACCAATGGCGACTACTTCACCCACCTGAAGTACGGTCAGCAGCAATCGCTGCAACTGCGGGAGGGGCGGCCGTTCGACACGCCATTCGAGGCGGTGCTCGGTGCCCAGGTGGCCGAGAAGCTCGGCTACCGGCTGGATCAGTCCATCGTCATCGCCCACGGCGCCGGCAGCACCTCGTTCAGCCAGCACGACAATCTGCCGTTCAGGGTGGTGGGGATCCTGGCACCGACCGGCACCCCCATAGACAGAACTATCCACGTGCCACTGGCCGGTATCGAGGCGATCCATCTGGGCTGGGACACGGGCCGGCACAGCAAGAACGTGACCGCCGAACAGGCACTGGCGCAGGATCTGACACCCAAAACCATCACCGCCTTCATGGTGGGGCTGAGCAACCGCATCCTGGCATTCCAGCTGCAGCGCAGCGTCAACACCTACCGGGGTGAGCCGCTGATGGCCATCCTGCCGGGGGCCGCCCTGCAGGAGCTGTGGAGCCTGATGAGCGTGGCGGAAACGGCGCTGTCGGTGATCGCCGGCTTCGTGGTGGTAGCTGGCCTCATCGGCATGCTGACCACCCTGCTGGCGGGGCTCAACGAGCGGCGGCGCGAGCTGGCCATCTTGAGATCCCTGGGCGCTGGCCCCTCCCACCTGTTCCTGCTGCTGGCGCTGGAGGCGATGGCCCTCACCACGGTCGGCATCGCCCTCGGGGTGGCGGCACTCTATCTGGGACAGGGGCTTGCCACCCCCTGGCTACTCAGCCACTATGGCCTGCAATTAAGCGTGGGGCTGCCCAGCGCCTACGAGTGGCAGTTGCTGGGCATGGTGTGGCTGGCGGGCATGGTGATAGGCCTGCTCCCTGCCGCCCGCGCCTACCGCTACAGCCTGAGCGATGGCATGAGCATTCGCGTCTAGCGAGACGCCCAAAATAGGAAATGAAGGACAGATGATGAAGTGGAAAATAGTAGCGCTGCTGGCCAGCCTGCTGGTGCTGCCCGCCATGGCCGCCGATTACAAAACCATCGACTGGGATGTGCTGATCCCGGAAGGGGAGAGACTGCTGCCACCGCCCCAAGTCAATCACGAAGATCCCATGTCGGTACCGCAGCCGGTGGGTGGGGTGAACAAGAAGCTGGATCAGCAGAATGTGCGGATCCCGGGCTTCGTGGTACCGCTGGAGGGGGATGCCAAGAAGATCACCGCCTTCCTGCTGGTGCCCTACTTTGGCGCCTGCATCCATGTGCCGCCCCCGCCAACCAATCAGGTGATCTATGTGAGCTACCCCAAGGGTGCGCCGGTGGATGATCTGTGGGACGCCATCTGGGTGAAAGGCAAGATGCGCACTATCAGCTCCAGCCACGAAATGGCCACCGCCTCCTACTCCATGGAAGCGGTCGAGGTCAGCGTCTACGAAGAAGAGTAAGTCAGACCAGACATCATGATGCGCGCCAGCCCCCGGTGAACGAACTGCGCATCCCAGCAACAGTGGCCTTCGACCGGAGGCCATTTTTTATTCCCTTACCTGTCGAAACCGTGACCCGCCCCTGCTTGAGGGATTGCCCGCCATCCCGGTTGGAGTAACATTCAAGACTAGACCTTGCGATCACGGAGCCAGCATGGCTGACCTGCCCCCGCCCAAGAAAGAGAGTTCCATCCTGAGCAGCCAGGAGCAGACCCTGCGTCTGGCCCGCAGCCGTGGCATAGACGGCATGCTCACTCGCAACAGCGACAGCACCTTCGAACAGCGCGCCACCTTTCGCCATCTGGCGGATCAGGCCGCTCGCCAGCGCAATCTGGAAGCCATCATGGTGATGGCCTCCCGCCACTGCGAAGAGACGGCTGCCGGCGGCGAGATGGACAGCGACTGGCTGACCCGCTTCCTGCAACTGGCGGAAGACATCAGCATGGTGCCCATGCAGCAGCTGTGGGGGCGCATCTTCGCTATCGAGATCGCCACCCCTGGCCGTTTCTCCATTCGTGCCCTCACCACCCTCAAAGAGATGACCCAGCGCGAGGCCCTGCTATTCCAGCGGATCTGCGCCCTCGCCTGCCACTATGCGGGCAGCGATGAGCAGCGCCTGCTGCTGGGGCTGCACAAGGGGGCCAGCCTGCTCAGCCGCGCCAAGGTGACCCGGCTTGGGCTGGGCAAATACCGGCTGCCCTACAATGCCCTGTTGCAGCTGTTCGAGCTCGGCCTGCTGCACAAGGGAGAGCTCGAATCCGGCCCGCTGCCCGCCGATGGCGTCGAGCTGGAGTTCGGCAACCAGCGCTGGCGGCTGCAGCGCAAGCAGACCAACATCACCCTGCTCTACTACCGGCTGACCCCGGTGGGCAACGAACTCGCCCAGCTGTTGCAGGAACCGCCACTGGAGGAGTACCTGCAAGATCTGAAAACCGTGCTGATGCAGGGGCTGCAGATCGACGTACAGCTGAGCGCCGCCGAACCGGCCACGACGGCGGGAGAACAGACCCTCTGATGCCCCGGCAAGATGGGCCCGCCGGCCCATCTTCGCAACTCACCCCCTTGGCACCCCCAAAGTTCCCTCCCCTCCCTTTCGCGATCGTCCGAATACGCTGCGCTATTCGAACCTACGACATTGTTGATTAATTTGTTGATCTTGCTCAGAAAACGGCCTGCTTGCGCTTGTAATTAAAGCTCCGTTTGGTAACATATCCGATTGACAATCGTCTCATCGGAGTCAGCCATGAGCCAGCCCAAAGCATCATCGCAGGTAACAAGCAGCAGACTGGAGGCTGGAATTCAGGGGCGGTAGCGTGGTTTTTGCAGGTTGGCGCAGAGCGTAGCGAAGCCCAACAGATGAGCATTATCACCTCAACCAGAGCGGGATAAACATGGATTGGGCCGATCGGTAAAACAAATTTGCAGATACGTTTCGCGGTAAACGTTGGGCTTCACGTCGTTCAGCACAAACCTACGATTTTTAGCCCAACATACGAGATATTTAATTGCCATTGTCGATTTTGGGCGATATGACCTCGCCCTGTTGAGCTCTGCCATCCAACAATGGCGGGGAAGTGCGGATGTGAACGCCTCACTCCATAAACCATAAGTCTTTACCAAAAGAAGAAGAGAATAACGATGATGAAAAAAACAGTTCTGGCAGTGGTTACTGTCGCTATATTCGGTCTGTCTGGATGCTCCGCAGTGCATACAGCAGTCACCAAACGTAACCTCGATGTCCAGACCAAGATGTCCGAGACCATCTTCCTTGAACCGACCGCTGAGCGGACCGTCTACCTGCAACTGCGCAACACCAGCACTGAACAGAGCGTGGCCGTTGAACCAAAATTGCGCCAAGCACTACAAAACAAAGGGATGGTCATTTCCAGCAACCCAGATACCGCCCAATACTGGATCCAGGCAAATGTCCTTTCCGTGGGGAAAATGGACCTGCGTGATTCCCAAAACGCCCTGCTTTCCGGTTATGGGGCAGGTGCGGTCGGGGCTGCTGCCGCTGCTGGCGCAGTCGCCTATAACAGCTCCTCCAACGGTGCAGCCCTCGGCGCAGGACTGGTCGGCGCATTGGCGGGGGTTGCCGCCGATGCCATGATTGAAGACACCAACTACACCATGATTACGGACTTGCAGATCGCAGAAAAAGCTCTCACAGGGGTTACCGTGACCACCGACAATGTCGCCATGCTCAAGCAAGGGTCATCTGGTGGCAAGGTCCAGACAAGCACTGAGCAAGGTTCCCGTCACAAATATCAAACCCGTATTGTGAGCAATGCTAACCAAGTTAACCTTGATTTCAAAGATGCAAGGCCAGTCCTTGAAGATCAGTTGGCAAACTCCCTGGCTGGTCTCTTTTAAAGGGAATTAAACATTAAACAATGAAAAAAGAATGGGGGAGAGTATTATCTCCCTCTTTTTTGAGGTAACAAACAGTGAGTTTAAATACCCGTAATGTCACCCAAGGGGGGACAAGTTTAATTCATGCGCCTTCGCATGCTTTTGCAAATACACAACATGATTTCCTATTGGCTCATTCTTTTTTTTGTGCTCTTACCACCTCCATAATTTTACTAAGAATGAGCACTCACAATATTATCAATGGCATTATTTACTAGTATACGGCAGCTATTTAAACTTTGCATGACCTTATGGTAAGCAAGCCATCTTGCACCATCAATTACTCTGGCAGGAAACTCACTCACACATCAAGTCAGAGCATTATCACATCAACCAGAGCGGGATAAATATGGATTGGGTCGATCGGTAAAACAAATTTTAAGATACGTTTCGCGGTAAACGTTGGGCTTCACTTCGTTCAGCACCAACCTACGATTTTTAGCCCAACATACGAGATACACATTTTAGCCAATTACTACTCATCGCTTAAGGCGGGCGTTATATTCAACTATGAGCAACCCCAAGAATCATCATTATATTCCCCTGTCTTATCAGCTTCTATTCTCGCTAGATGGAAAGAACCTGTTTTACCTAGATAAAAAGGACTCTAGAGTTGTCGGGCCTGCTGGCCCTAGGAACTTTTGCTCTGAAAACTTTCTTTATTCTCTAACGGGAGACACGGCAAAAACATCTGACTCACCAACATTGATCGAGAATCCAATACTATCAACAATTGATGGTGCGTTCGCAACTGAAGTGGGAAAGTTGATATCAGATGACCCCGACAAAACCGATGTCAGTTTATATAACCTATCAAGATTCTTCGGATTTTTATCCGCAAGACATCCAAGTCTCATCAATGAATTTCAGGATCGGTTTGACCGGACGCTTATCGGAGAAATTTTAAAGCATGCAAGAGGTGATGAAGCAGCCAAGAAAAAAGCGCAAGAAATGGGTTTAGACCTGAATGACGACAGCCTTTTTGAGGGAGTGTCATTTTCAGAATCACGTAATATTACGCTTGTGAAGATGATTGAGAATGCGAAAAAAAATGCAGCTTGCATCCATGATTTCATGCTGACTCTTATACACAAATATTGTGAACTGATTGGCACTTTTCCCGATTTCCAGGATCTGATCTCCTATGTGACTCCCGAACATGGTAACGATCATGCTAACTTTTGCTCTTCATCGTGCGGCCGA